>NZ_JABEMG010000036.1 GCF_013004695.1 Promicromonospora citrea | reverse complement strand
CCAGAAGGATGTCGGATGAGACGGGCTTGGACACCATGGCGGTGGCGCGAGACGATGACATGAGCGCGGGTGTGTTCCTGCAGGTAGGCAGCGGCTGGCGTAGGAACCTCCGATCCAACCTGTCTCGGGACGCACCCGCGCATCCCGTCTCACCAGCAAAGACGCAGGTCAGGCCACCCCAACCGCGCTCCTGTAGACCAGACTTTGCCGCGGCCCTGGGTGTGGGGGTGGTCGCGGTCGAAGCGCAGCCACCTTTTGCGGGCGTGGTGGGCCAGGCGGGCGGGCAGCCAGTAGACGAGCTCGCGCATCGTGGCTGGTTCGGCCTTCGCCAGGAGCTCGTGGTCGTGGAAGGCGAGCAGCCGGGTCCAGACGTCGAGGTCACGGGCGATGCCGGTCAGCAGGATCCAGGCGGTGTTGATCCGCCAGGAGGTGGAGGGCAGCAGGCCAAGGCCCGTGGTCTTCGCGGCCCGGACGTGGTCTTCGACGACGGCGTGGTGACGGTGCAGGACATCGAGCCACTGCGGCTGGTTCGTCCCGGGGATGCCGCGCATCCGGCCGATGTTGGTCGCGGTGATCGCGTACTTCCAGCTCGTGGCTTTCTCCAGGGCGGTGACCTTCCCTGCGGCCTGGTCGCGTGGTGCGATCGGGACCCGGCGCACGATCAGCCGCATGGTCGCGGGCCAGCCGGGCCGTTTCGCCAGCCCGGTCAGCTCGGCGACATGCCCGTACTCAGACCCGGGCCCGCCGCAGCCGTGGGTCTCGTCGCTGGTCGCGTCGTCGTAGTCGACGGGCGGGGCGATCGTGCCGTCCTGGTCGAGGTAGGGCACCCATACCCGCTCGGCAGAGCCTTGATCGCTGCCTCCTCAACGCTGGTGATGGTCCAGCCGATCGTCCAGGCCACCCGGCGCCGGGTGGTGCCCAGCCGTTCCAGGTGGCTGACCGTGTCGTGGGACGCGCCGGCGCCGTCGATCCGCACCAGCAGCTTGGAGTGCCGGCCCTCGTCAGGGATCTGCGCGAGGACCTCGTCCAGCACGGTGACATGGTCGGTCGCGGTATTGCTGCCCGCGTTCCCCGGTCGGGGCAGGATCGACAGGGACTCGCCGGTGTTCGCGATCCACCCGCCGAGGTGGTGGTGCCCGAACCCGCCCTTGTAGGTCCCCGTCGCGTTCTGCTTACGGGAGTGGCAGCCCACGATCGTGGCATCCAGGTCCACCACGACCCACCCGTGAAGGCGTTTGCCGCCGACGTGCAGCCAGGGCAACCCACCCGGCCGCGCGGCCAGCATCCGCCACAGCGTCCTACGACTTCTCGCCCGAGCGCGCGACAGTCGCTTCAGGGCCCGCTCGTCGATGGAGTCCAGGGTCCGCCACAGCGTCGAGTCCGAACCGCACGACCCGAACGTGCCGACGTGATGAGCGAGCATCCGCTCGACCTGGGACAGGTTTCTGGCCCCGGCAGCGATCGCGGACGCCGCGCCCACCAGCACCGCCCCGCGGCAGATCCGCTCGACCCTGCCCGGCCCGAACACCTCCGAGATCCGAGCGGTCAGGCCGACAGCGTCGGCGGTCTTACGCAGCAGCACCACACCCGCGTTCGCGACCAGCCCTTTACCGTCAGCGGTCAGTTCCAAACGCGCATCCCACGCGGTAGTCTCGCCCACCAGAAAGGTGCTCCGATCCTCAGCCCGACACGTCCCTCGACAAGACGTATCGTGCCAGTTCAGAGCACCTTTCCTATGCCTTGACTCACCTCACCCACGAAGGATCGAGGTCAGCAGCTGCGCTGCCTCAGGCCCGACCGGCCCGACCGCCACCCACGCCCTCGACCTCGAGCAGCGCATCGTCCGTACACCCGCCGTTCCCAGACATCGTCGCCGAGCCGTGACAGGGGGAGCCGGTTGTCCTGCAGCGCTGAGCCCGACACGTGCCGCTACCGGCTGCAGACGGGCTGTGCCCTTCCCCGAGGCTCGCATCGGTGGGACGATCACGCAGGAGGTGCGCCATGCCGCGACAGACGATCAGCACACCGAACGCACCGAGTTCCCCGATGTTCAGCCAGGGAGTCCGGGCGGGCTCGCAGATCTTCGTCTCCGGGACCACCGGGATCGACCCGGGAACCGGCCGGCTGGCGGGTGACACCATCCAGGCCCAGACCAGCCAGGCGCTGGCGAACTGCGAGGCCGTCCTGCGGGCCGGCGGCGGGAGCCTCGACGACGTCGTCGAGGTCGGCGTGCTGCTTGCCGACCCGCGTGACTTCGACGGGATGAACGAGGAGTACGCCCGCTGGTTCCCCGAGAACCCGCCGACGCGCTATGCCGCCAAGCTCGGCGCCGAGATACCGGGGCTGCTCGTCTCGATCAGGATGACCGCGAGCCTCGACTGACCTGTCTCGGCGGCCGTGATCGGATCGGTGCTGCGGACGGACTGGTTCGCGTCCGCGTGAGCGCCGCGAACCGTGCGACGCGAGGGCTCGCCCCTCAGCCGCCGTAACCCGTCCACCGCGATCCGCATCGGTCCGTACGCCCGCCGCTCCCAGACCGAACGGCCTCAGTGCCGCAGGACCAGGCCGCCGCCCACGACCCCGAGGGCCGTCCCGGTGACGCGATCCCACCACTGGCGGGCTCGTCGCTGCTTCAGGAGTGCCGTCAGCCGGACGCCCAGGCCGACGACGAGGGCCCACACCGCGAAGCCCAGGAGGACGTCGAGCGCGCCGAGTGCCAGGACCTGGGCCCACACCGCCGCGGCCTGGTCACCCGTGACCAGGAACTGCGGCAGGACCGCGGCGAAGAACAGCACGGCCTTGGGGTTCAGCAGGTTCGTGAACAGGGCCTGGCCGAACGCTGATCGCGGCGAGGCGTCGTCGCTCGTCTCCTCGTCCTTCGGGTCGCGTCTCAGGGTCGGCAGGATCAGCCGCCCGCCCAGGTACATCAGGTAGAGCCCACCGGCGATGCGGAGCGCGGTGAGGGCCTCGGGGTAGCGGGCCAGGACGACCGACAGGCCGGCCACCGCGAGGGCCAGGTGGACACACAGTCCCGCCTGGGCGCCCACGGCGGCGGCGCCACCGGGACGCCACCCGCGGGTCGCGGCCCGGAGGATGACGGCCATGTCCGGTCCGGGAATCACGTAGGCGATCGCCACGACCCCGACGAAGCCGAGCCAGTTGATGTCCATCTCGTCGATGGTGGCACAGGGGTGCTCCCCTCACCCCCGCCGCAACCCGTCCACCACGATCCGCATCGGCCCGTACGCCCGCCGCTCCCACTCGTCGTCGCTGAGTCGCGACAGGTAGGCGATCAGCACGATCACGTCCGACGCGTCGGCGTCGTCACGGACCTGGCCCGCCGCCCGCCCGGCGTCGAGCAGCAGGGTGATCGTGTCGCCGATGGGGCCGAGGCTGTGGTTCGTGAGGTCCCGCCAGACCGACGCCTCGAGCGCGGCGAGCACGCCGCGCTTCACGCGGGCGTACTCGACGACGCGGTCGAACCACCGGCTGAGCGCCTCCAGGGGTTCGTGGGTCTCGAGCAGCCGGGGCGCGAGCTCGACGAGCTCGTCGACCTCCTGGCGGTACACCTCCACCAGCAGCGCCTCGCGGGTGGGGAAGTGCCGGTAGAGCGTGCCCTGCCCGACGCCGGCCTCCTTGGCGACCGCGTTGAGCTTCAGCTCCGTCGGCCCCGAGGCCGCGACCTCCCGCCGAGCGACCTCGATGATCCGGGCGCGGTTCTCCAGGGCGTCCTTGCGGGCCATCGATCTGCTCCTCGTCACATGCGCTCGACAGGCGGACAGGTGTCCGCTACGTTCGAAGAAGCGGACACGTGTCCACTATATCGAGAGGCAGAGGCATGACGCAGAACAGTGCAGGCATCCAGGGCAAGGTCGTAGCCATCACCGGCGCGAGCAGCGGCATCGGGGCAGCCACCGCCACGCTGCTCGCCGAGCGTGGCGCGCACGTGGTGCTCGGCGCGCGGCGCACCGACCGGCTCGACGACCTCGTCCGGCAGATCCGGGAGCGCGGTGGGCGCGCGACGGCGCTCGCGGTCGACGTGACCCGCTCCGCCGACCTCGAGGCCCTGGTGGGTCGTGCCGTCGAGGAGTTCGGGCGGCTCGACGTCCTGGTCGGCAACGCGGGCATCAGCAGGCTCAGTCCTGTTGCCGACCTCGATGTCGCCGGCTGGCAGGCCATGATCGACGTCAACCTCAACGGCGTGCTCCACGGCATCGCGGCCGCCCCTGCCGGTGTTCCGGCGGCAGGGCGAGGGGCACCTGGTGACCACGGTGTCGACGTCGGGCCTCAAGATCGTGCCGACCCAGGCGCTCTACGCCGCGACCAAGAACGCCGTGCGCACCCTGCTGGAGGGGCTGCGGCAGGAGTCGACCGACGGCGTGCTGCGCACCACGGCGGTCTCGCCCGGGTACGTGCGTACCGAGCTGGTGGACTCCATGGACATGGCGCCCGAGGTCCGCGCGGAGGTGCAGCGGAACATGGCGGAGCTCGGCATCGACCCGGACGCCGTCGCGCGGGCCGTCGCGTTCGCCGTCGAGCAGCCGCGGGACGTCGAGATCGGCGAGATCGTCGTGCGCCCCACCCGCCAGGGCTGATCGCCACGCCCGCGGCCGGGCGGGAGCCCGGCCGCGGGCCACCGCTCAGCGCACAAATCGCCGCGCGAGCACCGGCGCGGCCCAGAGCAGGGCGGCGCCGGCCGCCAGCGCCGCGCCGGCGACCATCGGGCCGGTGGTCCCCAGCGGCCCGAGCGCCCAGCCGCCGAGCACCGGCCCGAGCAGCGCCCCGAGGTTGAGGGCGACGGTCGGGAACGACCCACCCAGCGTCGGGGCGCCGTGGGCCGCCGCCATCGTCCGGGCGATCAGCGTGCCGCCGACCCCGAACGACAGCGCACCCTGCACGGGGGCGAGCACCCACACCGCCGTCGGCGAGGCGGCGAGCGTCGCCCACAGGGTCCAGCCCGCCACGAGGGCGGGCGTGCCCACCCACAGCACGAGCCGGCCGTGCGTGCCGGCGAGCCGGCCCGCCGCGGTCACGCCCGCGAAGGCCCCCAGCCCGAACAGCACGAGCACCGCGGGGACGACGACGGGGGCGAGGCCCGCGGCGTCGGTCACCACGGGCGCGACGTAGGTGAAGGCGCAGAACGTCGCGCCGTTCACGAGGACGCCGAGCGCGAGGCTGTGCCGCAGGACCGGCGACCGGAGCGTGCTGAGCTCGACCCGCAGGTCGCCCCGTGGCCCGTCCGGACCGGGCCGCCTCGGCGTGAGGGCCGCGACGGCGACCAGCGCGACCGTCGCCAGCCCGGCGATCGCCCACAGGGCGGACCGCCAGCCCCAGAGCGCGCCGAGCAGCGCACCGGCCGGAACGCCGGCGACGAGCGCGAGCGTGGTCCCCGCCAGGACCGCGGCCAGCGCGCGGGCCTGCCGGTCGACCGGGACGATCCGGGTGACAATCGACAGGGCGACCGCCAGGAAGCCCGCGTTCGCCAGGGCGGCGACGACCCGGCCGGCGAACAGGACGGCGAGCTGGTCCGTCAGCGCGCCGACGACGTGCGCGGCGACGAAGACCAGCAGGCAGGCGGTGAGGGTCAGGCGCGGCGACAGGCGCCGGGCGAGCGCCGCCGTGAGCGGCGCGCCCACCACCATCCCGACCGCGAAGCCCGCGGTCAGCCAGCCCGCCTGGGCGACAGGAACACCGAGGTCGGCGGAGATGCCGGGCACCAGCCCGGCGAGGACGAACTCCGACGTGCCTTGCGCGAACACCGCGACGGCGAGCACGTACAGCAGGACAGGCATGAGAGCCTCCGAAGGGTGAGGGGGAACAGGTAGGCCTGCGGCGGCACTACGGGCCCTTCGGATGCACGACGGCGACCCCTCGCCACGGGGGAGGGGTGGTCGGACCTGATGGTCTCTAGCGGGGCATCTCGGGCTGCCGGAGCGCCGGCAGCCCTGACCTGGATGCTTCGGGTGACCTCACGGGGGCGAAACTAGCACGGGTCTGCGGCCGCGACGTGGCCCGCCGGTGCGGGTCAGTCCGTGCGGAGCTCCTGCCGCGTGGTCTCGACGGTGATGTCCTCGATCTCTGCCGCGGGGACGACGGCCTCCCAGCCCATGTACTGGTTCCCCGAGAACCCTGGTCTCGGCCTCCGACGGATCGGCGCCGTCGTAGCTCACCGTGATCAGCCCGCGGTCCGGGCCGCGCCGCACCACGGACACCACGGACACCGGTGCGCCGTGCCACCGGCCTCGCACGGTCTGCCGGTACCCCACGTCGAACACGCTGCGCGGGAGCATCACCCAGGGGGACCGGGGGCCTGTGCCGAACTCGAGCGCCTCGGGAAACCGCTCGGGCGTCGGTGTGCCGTCCACCGTGACGCGTGCGTAGTCCTTGCCGCCGGAGTGGAGCTCGTACCGCTCGCCGCGGTACTCGTAGAAGAACGTCGAGATCGGGATCTCGGTCATCGGGTCCCCCTGGGCGCGGTCGACGGTGCGGGATCGCACGGTACCAGCGGCTCCCGTGCCGCGACCGCGAGCGCGCGAGCAGGGCCTTGCCAGCGCCGACCTTTATCGTTAAAGTTCCTTTATCGTTAAAGTTCGACCCGACCGGAACGCACTCGTGCAAGGGAGCACGCAGATGACTCGAAGGTCCACCCCGTCCGCGCAGGCTCTGCTCGCGGCCAGGATTCCTCACCTCGGCAAGCCGTGAGCACCACCGGCTGACCGACGCGACGAACTGCCCGAGGCCGAGCGCGGCTCGGGCACCACCCGTGGCAGGTGCCGACGCGGTCACCTGTCATGCGCGAGGTACGGCGGAGCGGCCGTCCTCGTGGCGTACGACATCGATTTCGAACGAGAGGAAGGTCAATGGCGAGACAACCTCAGGCGCGCACCACCCGCCCGTTTCGACGAGGACGACGACTGGCTGCGGCAGTGGCAGGAGCCGCGATGGCAGGCACCCTGCTGGTCGCACCGACCGCGGTGGCGGACGCCGTGAGCAGCGACCCGTGGGTGGGCGAGGTGCCCGACAACCCCGTCTCGGACGTCTACCGCTTCACCGTGCCCCGGGCGACGGTCGCCGAGGAGACGGGACTCTCGACGGGCCCCGTCGCCGTGCAGGGCACCTTCGGCCCGGGCAAGGCGTGGACCGACCTCAACATGGGGGAGGAGGGCGGGAACCTGACCGCCACGCTCGGCCCCCTCGAGCCCGGCCTCTACTACTACCAGTACGCCGCACGTCCGGCGGCGAACCAGGACACCGTCGCGTTCCGGAACCCGGACGCGCCCCAGGAGGTGACGTCGAAGCCCACCTACAGCACCCTGTTCGTCCCCGGACCGGGCGCCGAGTGGCTCGCCGACGTGCCCGGCGGCGGCGAGCTCACGCAGCTCGACTACGGCAAGGGCCCCAAGCACCGGGGCGAGGCGCTCGTGTGGACGCCGCCGGGCTACGACGTCGACCGCGCCGCGCCGTACCCGGTGCTCTACCTGCTGCAGGACGAGGGCCAGGGCTTCCGCGAGTGGGCGGAGCTGGGCCGGCTCGGCCAGATCATGGACAACCTCACGCTCGACGGCGACGCCGAGCCGATGGTCGTCGTCATGGCCGACGCCGCGCAGCCCGGTCCGGCCGGGGTGACGAAGGACCTGCTGCCCGCCGTCGAGCGCGCGTACCACGTGTCCCGCACGGGCACCGGCCGTGCGATCGCGGGCATCGGCAGCGGCGCGGAGCAGGCCCTGGAGGCCGTGGTCGCCAAGCCGCGCGACTTCGGCAACGTCGGGTCGTTCTCCGGCGGCTTCGACAAGGCGATCCCGAAGGGCAAGGCGAAGCAGATCAACGGCTCGGTCGACGTCCTCCGCCTCTACGCGGGCAACGTCACCGACCCGGGCTACGACGCCACCGTCGCGCTCGCCGAGAAGCTGGCGGGGGCGGGCGTGGACTTCCAGTCCGACGGGTCGGACCCGGCCACGGGCGGTACCTGGCACACCTGGCAGAAGGCCGTGCACGACTTCGCCGGGCGCATCTTCCGGGAGGGCGTCGACGACGGCCCGAGCGAGGGTCACCTGCCGTTCGTGGAGCACGAGCTCCCGGCGCCGGGCACGACGCCGACGCCGTGGATCGACGAGAACGGCGTCGTCACCCTCGAGCTCGGCCCCGAGGTCGCCCCGGACGCGAACAACGTGACCGTCTGGGGCAACTTCGGCCCGGCCGGCAGCTGGCCGCGGACGCACATGGTCCGGCAGGACGACGGGTCGTGGCGGCTCTCCCTCGCGGTCGAGGGCGGCTCGTACTACTACAAGTTCGTGGTCGACGGCGTGGACCTCAAGGACCCGAGCAACCCCACCACGGTGACCTCGGAGCCGACGTGGAGCACGTTCACCGTCGAGGGCGACACGCTCCGCGGTCGGTACACGGCCGAGGTGCCGGAGGAGGACCGGGGCGAGGTCAGCGTCCTGAGCTACCCGAGCACGGCGGGCGGCGGTACGGAGCGGTCGGCGTACGTCTGGACGCCGCCGGACTACGACCCGGACCGGGCCGAGCCGTACCCGGTGTTCTACCTGCAGCACGGTGGCGGGCAGACGTGGACCGACTGGATCGAGGTGGGCCACGCCCAGCGCATCCTCGACAACCACTACCGGAACGGCACCATCGTGCCGATGGTGGTCGTCATGGCCAACGGCAACGGCGTGGACTTCCCCACGGAGGTCACCACGCGGATCGTCCCGGCCGCCGAGGAGCAGCTCAACATCAGCTCCGAGGGCGACCGGCGCGCGCTGGCCGGCCTGTCCATGGGCTCGGGGCACACGCTCAGCACCCTCTGGGCGCACCCGGGTGAGTTCGGGTACATCGGCGCCATGTCGGCGTTCGGTGCTCCGCCGGCGAACGCGGACGTCGACGCCATCAACGCGGGCACGAAGCTGCTGCGGGTCTACTCCGGTGACCGGCAGGACTTCACCTACGGAGCGACGATCCAGCTCGTCACGGCCATGGAGGACCGCGGCGTGAACCACGAGTTCGCGCCCATCGTCCCCGGCCCGCACAGCTGGGACGTCTGGCAGAAGTCGCTCATCGACTTCCTGCCGCGGCTGTTCGTCGAGGACGCCGCCTGACGGCAGCGGTCACGGACGGTGCGGTCGGCGGGCTCCCCGCCGGCCGCACCGGTGTGCGCGGCTCAGGCGCCGACCCGCCGGCCCAGGAGGTGTACCTGCGGGAACCCGCGCCGGGGGTCCTCGCGCGGCGCGATCACCAGGCGGGCGACCTCGTCCACCCCGGCCTCACGCAGCAGACCGGCGACATGGGCGCCGGAGTACCGCCACGCGGGCGAGACCGTGTGGTCGAACGCCTCGGCCGTGCCCTCGTCGTCGGCCAGGGCCTGGAACGCGACGAGCAGGTGACCGCCCGGCGCCAGGACCCGGCCGAGCTCGGTGAGCACGGTCGGCAGCACCTCGGGCGGGGTGTGGATGACGGAGTAGTTCGCCAGCACCCCGGCGAGGCTGCCCGTCGCGACGTCGAGCGCGCCCAGGTCGCCGACGTCGAACCGGACGCCGGGGTGGGCGGCACGCGCCGTCGCGACCAGCTCCGGCGAGAGGTCGACGCCGAACGCTTCGACGCCGAGCTCCCGCAGGGCGGCGGTCACGTGGCCCGGGCCGCAGCCGACGTCGGCCACGGGGCCGCCGCCGCCCTGTCGGACGAGGTCGGCGAACGTCCGCACCAGCGCATGGCTGAGCGGTGCGGACGCGTACGCGTCGCCGATGAACGCGGTGTACTCGGCCGCCCTGGCGTCGTAGTCGGCGCGGACCGTCGCCAGGTGCTCGGAGGACGTCACGCCGGGCAGCGTAGGCCACCTGCTAGCCTCGCCGCAGCGTCGCGTGCCGGTGGCAGACCGTGTCAGGCATGGAGGCGCGGGACCCGAAGGAGACGGCGATGACCTCGCTGACCCCTTCGCCCTCACGTGACTGAGGGCGAGACGACCAGGCTGGTGGCCTGGAGTACCGAGCTGCGCAGGGTGCACGCACGCCTGCGCGACGCCCTGACGATCACGCGGGAGGCGCTCGCCTCCGGCGAACCCGCGAGCCCCGCGACCCGGGAGCTCCTCCTGTTCTGCCACGGCTTCTGCACGGCCCTGACCCGGCACCACGAGGGCGAGGACCGCGAGCTCTTCCCCGCGGTCGCGGCCGCGCACCCCGAGCTGGCCGGGACCCTGCGCGCGCTGCGGCAGGACCACTCGATGATCGGCCACCTCGTCGGCGGCCTGGAGGCGGCGGTGTCGGCGGCCCAGCCGCCGGAGGCGCTCGCGGCCCACCTCGAGGGCATCGCCGCGATCATGGAGAGCCACTTCCGCTACGAGGAGCGCAGCCTCCTGCGTGTGCTGGAGACGCTCGGCCTCGACGCCGACCCCGGCGACGCCCTGGGACCCCTGTGAGCACGACGAGGCCCCTACGCCCCGAGCAGCTCGACCTCCGCCGCGCCCCGCCAGCCGGTCGGGTCCTCGGCAGGCGGGATCATGAGCAGCGAGTACGCCCCGACCAGCACGTCCCACCACCGCGCCTCCTCGGGGGCGAGCGGCCGCTCGGTCTCGTAGCCCGCACGGAACGTCGCGCGGACGTGCGGGCTGACGGGCCCCCACCGGTGGTACTTCGTGCCGAGCATGACGGCGCCGCGCGCCAGCTCGTCCACCGCGGTGTCGAACCGCGCCTCCTCCAGGTCGATGACGGCGCGCACGCGCCCCTGCGCGCACAGCAGGTTCGCCGCGCGGACGTCGCCGTGCAGCAGCTGGACGGGCACGGGCGCGGCGGGCGCGTCGTCGAGCCGACGGCGCAGCGCGTCGAGCAGGGGAACCGGCACGTGCGGCGGCGGGGTCGCGAACCAGGCGGTGACGCGCTCCACCGTCGACGGGCCGGGATCCGGTGTCACGTCGCGGACCCGCCCGGTCTCCGGGTAGGCCGCGAGCTCCCGGTGCAGGCGGGCGAGCACCGCCCCGGCGTCGTGCACCGCGCCGAGGTCCGACACCTCGAGCGGCGACGCGTCGATCTCGCGCTGCAGCGCGAGGAGGACGCCGTCGGTGGTGAGGTGCGTGCGGCCCGACGGGGCGGTCACCGGCGCCGAGACCGGCTGCCCCTGCGCGGCGAGCCAGGCGGTGAGGTCCGTGAGCGCGGCGAGGCGCGCGAACCGGTCGCGCGCCACCGACCACTTCGCCACCACCCTGCCCGACGACGTGTCCAGCCAGGCCAGCGCGTTGCAGTCGCTCATGACGATGCGGTGGCAGGCGAGCACCTCGATGCCCCAGTGCTCACCCACGAGGCCGGTGAGCCAGGTGCGGGCGGCGTCGCCGTCGTCGTGCCCGAACCGGGTGGCGAGCACGTGGGTGGGCTCGGCGGTCTCCCAGAGCATCTCCAGCGCGGGGTGTCGGGGGTGTACGGAGCCGCGAGAGCCGTCGTAGCGGTCGGCGTGCATGAGGTTCCCTCGGTCGGCGGTGACGTGCGGGAACGCTATCGGGGGCCGTGGCGTCAGGGCTGCGGGGAGACGTTCTCTTCCCAGAACTCGTACCGAACCTCCCACCCGGCGCCCAGCCCGGCCTGGAGGAGGCGGGCGAGCTCGGCCCCCTCGGCGCGCTGGGTCTCGCGGATCCGCGCGTCCGGCCAGCCGGTCTCCCAGTGGTAGTGCTCGTCGAACACCGCGGCCCAGGCCTCGAGGCGGTCGGCGAGGTCGGCGGAGACGTCCCAGTCCGACCGTCGGGTCCCCCCGAACCGGACCCACAGGGGCCACCGTGCGGCGTAGTCGTTCATGAGCCGGACGACGTCCCGGTCCCCGCCACCGTCCGTCATGGCCCCATGATGGCAGCAGACGCAGGCCCCGGCCGTACCGCAGGAGGACCCCATGCCCGACCGCACCACCGACTTCTTCGTCGCCCTCGAGACCCGGGTCTGGGAGGCCCTGGCCGCGGGCGACCCCGACGCCGACCGCGCGCTGCTCTCCGACGACTTCGTCGGCCTGTACCCCGAGGGGTTCGCGACGCGCGACGAGCACGCCGCCGAGCTCGCCGACGGCCCGACCGTCGGCGCCTACCGGATCAGCCAGGAGCGGGTGATCGAGGTCGCGCCCGACTCGGTGCTGCTCTGCTACCGCGCCGACTACGAACCCGCCGGCGGCGGCGCACCCGAGGCGATGTACGTCAGCTCGCTGTGGGTCGAGCGCGCCGGCCGCTGGTGGAACACGTTCAGCCAGGACTGCGTCGCCACGGCCTGAGCTGCCGCCTGAGCCACCGCCCGAGCCGCCGCCCGGCGCGCGTGCGAGTGCCCCGGCACCCACCCACGATGGTCAGCGGGCGCACCCCGGTGGAGCCGACGCCGCGGCCGTGCGCCGGCCGACCCTGGGAGCGCGCATGACCTCCACCGTGGCAGACCGACTCGTCGAACGACTGACCGACTGGGGCGTGACCCGCGTCTTCGGGTACGCGGGCGACGGCATCGACCCGCTCCTGGCCGCCCTGCGCAGGCACGAGGACCAGGTCGAGCTCGTGACGGCTCGCCACGAGGAGATGGCGGCCTTCATGGCGACCGGTCACGCCAAGTACGGGGGAGGCGTCGGCGTGTGCCTCGCGACGCAGGGCCCCGGAGCGATCCACCTGCTCGAGGGCCTCTACGACGCCAAGCTCGACCGCAAGCCCGTCGTCGCGATCGTCGGGCAGGTGGTGACGAGCGCGCTCGGCGCCGGGTACCAGCAGGAGGTGGACCTGCACACCCTGTTCAAGGACGTGTGCGCGCAGTACGTGCAGACCGCAGTCTCCCCGGAGCAGCTGCCGCACGTCGTCGACGACGCGTTCCGCACCGCCCTGGCCACGTCGAGCCCCGTGTGCGTCGTCGTGCCGCACGACGTGCAGCAGGCGGAGGCCCCCGACGAGGACCAGCAGGCCCACGGCGTGATCCGGTCATCCACCGCGTACGCCCGCCCGCGGGCCGTGCCGGACGAGAGCGCGCTGCGGGCGGCGGCCGACCTGCTCGGCGCGGGCGAGCGTCTCGCCGTCCTCGTGGGCCAGGGCGCCGAGGGCGCCGAGCCGCAGGTGCGCGAGCTCGTCGAGCGCCTGGGCGGCGGCCTGACGACGTCGCTCCTCGGCAAGCCGCTGCTGGACGAGGCCCTGCCGTACCACTGCGGTGTCATGGGACACCTGGGCACGACGGCGTCGGCCGACCTCATGGCGGGCTGCGACACCCTGCTCGTCGTCGGCAGCAACGACCCGTGGACCGAGTACTACCCGGCGCCCGGCCAGGCCCGCGCCGTGCAGATCGACGTGACCGGCCGCAACATCGGCACGAAGTTCCCGGTCGAGGTCCCGCTCGTCGGCGACGCCGCCGCGACGCTCGACGCCCTGCTGCCCCTGCTCGGACAGCGGGCCGGGTGGCGCGACCAGGTCGAGGGGTTCGTCGCCGGGTGGCGCGACGTCGCGGCCGGCCGCGTCGCGCAGCGCCCGGACCGGCTCAACCCGCAGCACGTCGTGGACGAGCTGTCGGCGCGCCTGCCCGCCGACGCCCAGGTCGCCGTCGACGTCGGGTCCGTGACCTACTGGTACGCGCGCTTCCTCCGCCTGCCCGACGGCGTCCCCGCGCACCTGTCGAGCACGCTCGCCTCCATGGGGTCGGCCATGCCGTACGGGATCGCGGCCAAGCTGCTCCATCCGGACCGGCCGGTCGTCGCGCTCGCGGGCGACGGTGCGATGCAGATGAACGGGCTCTCGGAGCTCATCACCGTCGCGCACCGCTGGCGCGACTGGGCGGACCCGCGGTTCGTCGTCCTCGTGCTGCACAACGGCGACCTCGCCGAGGTGAGCTGGGAGCAGCGCGAGATGGAGGGCGACCCCCGGTACCCCACCTCGCAGACCGTGCCCGACTTCCCGTACGCCGGCTACGCGCGCCTGCTCGGCCTCGAGGGGATCCGCGTCGAGGACCCGGCCGACGTCGGCGAGGCGTGGTCGCGGGCGCTCGCGGCCGACCGTCCGGTCGTGGTCGAGGCCGTCGTCGACCCGGACGTGCCGCTCCTGCCGCCGCGGCAGGGGGAGGAGAAGGTCGACACGATGCTGGACGCGCTCGCCCGGGAGCCGGACGGTAACCAGGCGGGCGCCCTGCTGCGCGAGCAGCACGCCGGGGAGGGCGCGGAGGGCTGAACGCCGACGGGCCCCGCGCCGGCGCGGGGCCCGTCGGGCCGGGTGGTCGGGCCGCCCGGGTCAGGCAGCGCGGCGCGTGAGCAGGGGGTCGTGCACGCGCGAGCGCTTGGCGGGGGTCACCTCGGCGAGCACCGTGTCCACGTGCCGGGCCGCCGGGGCGCCCAGCCCGCCGGAGCCCGACAGCCCGCCCACGAGCTGGGTCGCCACGGCGCGCAGGTCCGCGCCGGTGGCGGCGGCCCGTTCGGTGAGCCTGGTCAGCGCGTCCTCCTCGGTGAGGCCGTGCACCGCCATGAGCACGCCGCGCGCCTGCTCGATCACGGCCGCCGACGCCATCGCGCCGTCGACCGCCCGGCGGGCCTCGCGAGCGACGGCCTCGCGCTGGAGCGGGGTCACGTCGGCCACCTGGCCCACGATCTCGGGCCCGTGCTCGGTCCGGACGCCCTGCCCCGTCACGAGCAGGGTGCGGCTGCGGCCGTGCGCGTCGATGATGCGCTGCGCGCAGGTGAAGGGCCGGGCGGCGCGCAGCGAGCGCAGTGCCTCGTGCACGACGCGGTCCTGGTCGTCGGGGTGCCGGCGGGCCTTGAGCACCGAGATGCCGGGCCGCACCTCGTCGGGCTGGTAGCCGTACATCCGGTACACCTCGTCGGACCACCACCAGGTCCCGCTCTCGAGCTCGATGCGGTACTGGCCCGACAGGACGGATGTCCCCGCGGTCAGGTTCCGGATCAGGTCGCTCGCGCGGTCGGGCAGGCTGCGGGAGGTGGTCTCCGTGGCGTTGAGAGTCGTCGGTGTCGTCATCGGGGCCTCCGTGAGTACGGGTCCGGCGCCACTTCTTGACTCCTCATGCACCGTAACCCGACCTTCTCGTGACCGCCAACGCGGCGCCGGGACCTGCGTCGACGCGGGCGCTGCGAGTCGCCGACCACCGTGCCAGCCTGGGACCGTCCGGCACCGGACGCCGTCCCGAGGCAGCAGGAGGCACCGTGAGCGAGACCCCCGCAGCACCGGAACCGGCCCCGCTGCGCGCCGACGTCGTCGTGGTGGGCGCGGGCCTGACCGGGGTGGTCACGGCTCACCTGCTGGCCGACGACGGCGCCGACGTGGTCGTGCTCGACGCCGCGACGGACCCGGGAGCGAGCACCACCGCCCGGTCCACCGGCAAGCTCTCGCTGCTGCAGGGCACCCGGCTCGCCGAGCTGTCACGCCGCGGTGACGAGGCGCTGCGCGACTACGTGGCGGCGGGGCAGGCCGGGTTCGGCTGGCTGCGCTCCGCGCTCGCGGACGTCGGCGTGCCGGTGGAGGACCGCGACGACCTCGCCGTCGCGACGGACCCGGGGGACACGGGCGTGCTCGACGACGTGCTCGCCGCCGGCCTGCGCGCGGGGCTCGCCGTCCACTGGGAGGACCGGCCGCCGTACCCGGCGCCGCACCACGGCGCCGTCCGCCTGCCCGGCCAGGGCCAGGTCGACCCGCACCGTGCCCTGGCCGCGCTGCGGGCCCGCCTCCGGTCGCGCGGCGTCACCGTGCACGACGGCGTCCGGGTACGGCAGGTGCGCCGGCTCGCCTCGGGCGTCGCGCTGCGCACCACGCGCGGCACGGTGCTCGCCGACCGTGTCGTGCTGGCGACCCACGTGCCGCCGGGCCGGGTCGGCGGCCTCTTCCTGCGCATGCACCCGGGGCGCAGCCTGGTCACGACGTGGGACGTGGCGCGGCCCGAGGACCTGCCGCCGGGGTTCGGCTCGACGATGTCGCTCACGGCGGGCTCGCCGACCCGCTCGCTGCGCACCGCGGGGAACCTGCTCATGGTGGGCGGCGAGGGGTTCACCACCGGCCGGGAGAAGGATCCGGCCGAGCGGGTCGCGGCCCTCGAGCGGTGGACGCGGGAGCACCTGCCGGTCGGCGCGGCGCGGCACGCGTGGGCGGTGCAGGACTGGTCCACCGACACCGGCCTCCCGTTCGTCGGGCCGGCGTACCCGGGCGACGAGCGGGTGCTCGTGGCCACCGGTTACGCCAAGTGGGGGCTCACCACGGGCGCGGCGGCCGGCCTCGCCCTCGCGGGCCGCCTGCTCGGTGAGGCGCCCACGTGGGCCGCGACGCTCGAGCCGTGGGCGCGCCCGCCGCGCCCGACGACGAGCCAGGCGAGCACCGTCGCGGAGCAGACGGCGGGCTGGGCGTGCGCGACGACCCGCCCGACCGGGCAGCGGGCCGGTGCCCGCCGGGTCTCGCGGGTGTGCCCGCACCTCGGTGCGGTGGTGCGCTGGAACGAGCAGGAGCAGTCGTGGGACTGCCCCGCGCACGGCTCGCGGTTCGCGGCCGACGGCGCGGTGCTCGACGGCCCCGCCACCGAGCCGCTCGCGCCCCGCTGAGCGGTCCGGCGACGCTCTGACGTGCGAGCGCGCGCCGGTGCGGGGAGCATCAGGGTCATGGTGGCGACGTCGTGGGGCGGGGCTGGGCGGCCGGGGGGTGCGCGGTCCGTCGTCGTCGCTGCCGTGCTGACGGCCACGCTCACCGCGACCTCCGCGTGCACCGTGGCGAGCAGGCAGCAGCCGGGACAGGCCTCCGCGTCCGTGGCGGACGCCCTCGTCGAGGCGCGGTCCGCCGCGGAGACGACGCGGCTGACCGTCGACCTGCTCGCCCGCGGCCGGGTCACCGGGCCCGTCGCCGACACCGCGCTGCTCGACCAGCTCGACGCCCTCGACGAGGCCGACCGGGCGCTGACCACCCTCGTGCCGCCCGACGCGACGTCGTCCGACCAGCGGCGGGGCTGACCGCCGTCGGCGACATGACCGACGTCGTCGTGCAGGCCAGGGAGTGGGTCGCCGCCCGCTCGGGCGGCGACCTCGACGGTGCCCGGAGCGTGCCGGGCGACGCCGACGCGCTGCTCGAGGACCTGGCGACCGCGACCGACGCCGTCGAGCAGGCCCTCGCCGAGGCAGGTGGCCCGTGAAGAAGGTGATGGGGGCAGCGCTCGGCATCCTCACGGCGATCGGCGGGTTCGTCGACATCGGCGACCTCGTCACGAACGCCGTCGTCGGCTCACGGTTCGGCCTGTCGCTCGCGTGGGTGGTCGTCGTCGGCGTCGTCGGCATCTGCCTGTTCGCGAGCATGGCGGGGCGCGTCGCCGCGGTGAGCGGGCGCGCGACCTTCGAGATCGTGCGCGAGCGACTCGGCCCCCGGGCCGCCGGCGCCAACCTGGTCGCGTCCTTCGCGATCAACCTGCTCACGCTGACGGCGGAGATCGGCGGCATCGCGCTCGCGCTGCACCTGGCCAGCAGCGTCGAGCCGCGGCTCTGGATCCCCGTCGCCGGCCTCGCGGTGTGGCTCGTGCTGTGGCGCGTGAAGTTCGAGGTCATGGAGAACGTCGCGGGCCTCATGGGGCTGCTGCTCGTCGGGTTCGCCGTCGCGCCCTTCCTGCTCGGTCCCGACTGGGGCGAGCTGATGCGTCAGGCCGTGCCGCCGTCCCCGCCCGGCACCGAGCACGTGGCGACGTACTGGTACTACGCCGTGGCGCTGTTCGGGGCCGCGATGACGCCGTACGAGGTGTTCTTCTTCTCGTCCGGCGCCGTCGAGGAGCGCTGGACGGCCAAGGACCTCGCCACCAACCGGGTCAACGTGCTCATCGGGTTCCCGCTCGGCGGCCTGCTGTCGCTGTCGATCGCGGCGTGCGCCGCCGTCGTGCTGCTGCCCGCGGGGATCGAGGTGTCGGCGCTGTCCCAGATCGTGCTCCCCGTGGCGCAGGCGGGCGGCCCGCTGCTGCTCGCCGTCGTGATCGTCGGCATCGTCGCGGCGACGTTCGGCGCCGCGCTCGAGACCGCGCTGTCCAGCGGGTACTCCCTCGCGCAGTACCTCGGCTGGTCCTGGGGCACGTTCCGGCGGCCGGCCCACGCCGCGCGGTTCCACCTCACGATGATCGTGGCCGTGCTGCTCGGCGTCGGCATCCTCATGACGAGCGTCGACCCGGTCATGGTGACGGAGATGTCCGTCGTCTTCTCCGCCGTCGCGCTGCCGCTGACCTACGTGCCGATCCTCGTGGTCGCCAACGACCCGCAGTACATGGGCCGGTACGTGAACGGCCGGGTCGTCAACGCGCTGGGCACGGTGTACCTCGTCATCGTCCTCGTGGCGGCGGTCGCGGCGATCCCGCTCATGATCGCGACGGGGGCGGGCTCGTGACGCGCGAACGCCTCGTCGACGCCCGGCTGCACCTGCTCAGCCGGCAGGTCCTGGACGCGGACGGCGAACCCGTGCGCGCCGTCGACGACCTGGAGCTCACCGGACCCGACGGCCAGGAGGCGCGGCCGGGCGAGGCGGCCCAGGTCGGCGCGATCCTCGTCGGCCCGACGCTGTTCACGCGGCTGTTCGGCGGCGCCGTCCCGGCCTCGCGGCTGCCGCGCATCGCGTGGTCGGACGTCGCGCACGTCGGCACGGCCATCGAGCTGTCCGTGCGGTCCGACGAGCTGGACGCGGACTGGGTCGAGCTCTGGCTCCGCGACCACGTCGTGGGCCGGCTCCCCGGCGGCAGGCACGACGCGGAGGCGGACGGATGAACGTGGGGGACCTGCTCGACGCGCGCGTGGAGGAGCCGGACGGCACCCGCGTGGGCGTGGTCGTAGACGTGCGCTTCGCGCTCGCCGTGACCGAGCCGGAGGACGGCGACGGCGGGAGCGGCGGCGAGGGCGGCGAGGAGGACCGGGAGAACCCGGACGAGCCGCTGAGCGAGCACACCGCCGCGCGGGACGAGGTCGGCGCGGCGCGGCTGGTGGGGCTGCTGGTCAGCCCGCGGAGCGGTGGCTCGTTCCTCGGGTACGAGCGGACGGACGTGCGCTCGCCCTGGCCGATCCCGCAGCTCGTGCGGCGCAGGCACCGTGGCACGTTCCTCGTGGACTGGGCGGACGTGGCCGAGGTGCGCACGGCGGGCGAGCCGGTCGTCGTCCGGCTGGTCGGCGGGTACGAGCGGCGCTCGCCGGCACTCTAGGCGCGCCGTGCCGTGCTCACGGCACCACGAGCAGCGCGCACGCGGTCAGCCCCAGCACCAGGCCGAGGCGCTGCGCGGGCTCGGGCCGTTCGCGCAGCAGGGTCAGGCCGGCCGAGGCCAGCCCCAGGAGGGCGCCCATCAGACCGGGGCGGCCCGCCGCGCAGACAGCAGGGCCCGGCCGGTGAGCTCACCGGCCGGGCCCTGCGTGGGAGGTGTCACGTCACGTCCGGGTACGTCGGGCGAGTCCGAGCACGAGGCTGATCACCAGCACGGCCACGCCGATCCAGATGAGGAACTGGCCGATCTCGGTCGCGACTCCCAGGATGACGAGAACCACGCCGATGATGATGAGGATGAGCCAGGACGGCATCGGTTACCTCCTTGGTGAAGGCGGTGCTGTGCGCGCCGCCGATATTTCAACGTTCGTCCTGTTTGCACTCACTCGCATCCCGAACCGGTCCTGCCCGCGAAGATCACCCGGCGGGGATGCCAAGACTGCCCGGTATTGCCTTTTTGGGTGAATGTGCTCTAACCTCTATGGCTCGGGGTCATGAAGCGGCTCCAGATCCTTGATCCGGGGGTCCCCATGTCGCTCACCTACCCGTCGCCCGCCCATCTGGACACCGACGAGTCGCACGCGCTGATCGTCGGAGACGTCGCCGTCGAACGGGTCAAGAGCCTCGTCGCCGTGATGCGCGGGATCGACGACGCCACGGCGGAGCAGCTCCTGCTGGACGTGGCCCACCGTGCGGGCCTGCCGCTCTGGGCAGTGTCCGACCAGGTGCTCGGCACCGTCACTGCGCAGGTCGCCCAGGCCGGGCTGACGCCGGAGGTCCTCGACGCGGCGCTCGCGTCGGTCGCCCCGGCCCACCAGCTCCACCGCCCGGCGGCCTGACTCTGCCGACGTCCCGGCACGGCGGCGAGCGTCGCGACCGAGAACGACCTGGCTCGCTCTCAGCGGACCAGCGAGTGGCCCTGGAGGGCCGTGAGGCGGGACCGCACGCTGAGCAGCGTCTCGATGATGAAGTCCTGACGCCCGTCGCCCAGCCGGCTGATCGGCACGGCGACGCTCATGGCGTCGACGGCGTCCCGCCGGAACGGCAGCGCGACGCCGAAGCACCGCACGCCGAGGCACGACTCCTCGCTCTCCGTGGCGTAGCCCTGGTAGGCCGCCTGGTCGATGATCTCGAGCACCTTGTCCTTGTCGGTGGTCGTGTGCGGGGTGATCGCCGCGATCTGCTCCGGCACCAGGTCGGCGCGCGACTCGGGCGGCAGCTCCGCGAGGATCGCGCGGCCCAGCGACGTCGCGTACGCGGGCAGCCGGCGCCCGACGGCGGAGTGCATGCGCAGCGGGTGCACCGACTCCCGCTTGGCGGTGTAGATGACGTCGGCGCCGTCGAGGCGGCCCAGGTGCACGGTCTCCTCGGTGGCGGCGGCGACCTCGTCGAGCACCGCCGTCGCGCGGGCCAGCACGGGGTCGCCGTCCAGGTAGGCCGAGCTGACCACGAGCGAGTGGATGCCGAGCTGGTAGACGCTGCCGGTCGGGTCGGTCTCGAGCCACCCCCGGTCGGTCATGGTGCGCAGCAGCGCGTGCAGGCTGCTCTTGGGGATGCCGAGCCGCGTCGAGAGCTGGAGCTGCGTGCCGGGGCCGTTGGCCGCGATGTCGTCCAGCAGGTCGAGGGCGCGGGCCGCTGACTTGACCGGCCCGGCCTCGCTCGACGACTGACCGCGAGGCTCCGTGTGACGCTGCATGACTCTCCTTCGGTGCTGCTCCGGGACCCGGTCGGCGCTCCCGGGTGATTCTGACACTACCGCGAGTTCGCATACATGGACAGGTTTCCGCCCCTTGACCCGTGAGCCAGGTCACGTCTAGGGTCGGGGCAGTTCACATAGCCGAACACAGTTCACAACTTGAGGGGCGACTTCGTGATCCAGGTTCGATACTCGACATCTCCGTCCTCCGCGGAGACGGCCACCACCGCGGACCTCCGGGAGAGCTTCCTCGTCCCCGACCTCTTCGTGCCCGGCGAGGTGCACGGCACGTACACGCACGACGACCGCCTCGTCGTCGGCGGGGCGGTGCCCGGTGCGGACGAGCTGGAGCTGCCGGCCTGGTCCGAGGTGCTGGGCACCGGCTCCCACCTCGAGGGTCGCGAGCTGGGCGTCATCAACGTCGGCGGCACGGGGCACGTCGTCGTGGGCGACGAGAAGTTCGAGCTGGACCACCTCGACGGCCTCTTCGTCGGGCGGGGGAGCGAGGTCTCCTTCGGCGGCGCCGACGCCGCCTTCTACTTCGTCTCCGCGCCCGCGCACGCGACCTACCCCACGCGCCTGCTGCGCAACGCCGAGGTCGAGCCCGTCGCGCTGGGCTCCGCCGAGACGGCCAACGAACGCAGCCTCTACCGGTACGTGTGGGGGCAGGACGTGAAGTCCTCGGTGCTCCAGCTCGGCGTCACCGTCATCGCCCCCGGGTCCGTCTGGAACACCGTGCCGCCCCACCTGCACGACCGGCGCACCGAGATCTACTGCTACGTCGACCTCGACGAGGACGCGCGGGTGTTCCACCTCATGGGCGAGCCCGGCGCCACGCGGCACCTCGTGGTGCGCAACCGCGAGGCCGTCATCTCGCCGCCGTGGTCGATCCACGCGGGCGCAGGCACCGGCTCGTACGCCTTCATCTGGGCGATGGCCGGGGAGAACAACGTCTACACGGACCTCAGCCCCGTCGCCCTGGAGGACCTGTGACCATCGCGCCGCCCTCACCCTTCGACCTGCACGGCCGCTGCGCCGCCGTGACGGGCGCGGGCCGCGGGCTCGGCCAGGCGGTCGCCGTCGGCCTGGCGCGCGCCGGTGCCGACGTCGTCCTGCTCGGCCGTCCCGGTCGGCAGGACGTGACGCGCGACCTCGTCGCGGAGGCGGGTGCGAAGGTCGACGTCGTCGACCTCGACGTCGGCGACCTGGACGCCGTCGAGCAGGTCGGCGCCGACCTGGTCGCCGGCCGTCAGGTCGACGTGCTGGTCAACAACGCGGGCGTCATCGACCGCGAGGACGCGGTCGACGTCGGCAGGGACGCCTGGCGGCGCGTGCTCGACGTCAACCTCGACGGCCTCTTCTTCCTCACCCGGCAGCTCGGCCGGCCCATGGTCGAGCGCGGCCACGGCAAGGTCGTCAGCATCGCGAGCCTGCTCTCCTTCCAGGGCGGCCTGCGCGTGGCGTCCTACGCCGCCTCCAAGCACGCCGTGGCCGGGCTGACCA
Source organism: Promicromonospora citrea (assembly GCF_013004695.1). Lineage (GTDB taxonomy): Bacteria > Actinomycetota > Actinomycetes > Actinomycetales > Cellulomonadaceae > Promicromonospora > Promicromonospora citrea. Next base: position 13,643 of record NZ_JABEMG010000036.1, on the reverse strand, counting down.
AGGCGCTGGCCAACGAGTGGGGCCCGCACGGCGTGCAGGTCAACGCCATCGCGCCCGGCTACATGGTCACCGACAACACCGCTGCGCTCCGCGAGGACGCGGACCGCTCACGCTCGATCCTCGAGCGCATCCCGGCAGGCCGCTGGGGTACGCCCGAGGACATCGCCGGAGCTGCCGTCTTCCTCAGCTCCTCCGCCGCCGACTACGTCAACGGCCACGTCCTGGCCGTCGACGGAGGCTGGATGGCCCGCTGAACCCTGCCTCACCCCCAGAGCCGGTCACCGGCACCGAACAGAGATCGAGGATCAACGATGAAGTTCACCTCTCGACCCACGGCCGCCGCCCTCGGCGTGGCCCTGGCGGCCGCCGTGCTCACCGGCTGCACCGAGACGGCCGCCGGCGGCGGCGCCGCGGGCGGCGGCGAGGCCGCTGCCGCCTGCGACCCGGCCGACGTGCAGCTCGTGGGCCAGGTCCGCAACGAGTCCAACCCCTACGAGGCCTCGTGGCTCGACGGCGGCGACGCCTTCGCCGAGCAGGTCGGCCTCACCCAGGAGCGCCTCACCTACGACGGCGACTCCACGCGCCAGCAGGAGCAGATCAGCCAGCTCCTGGCCGGCGACACGGAGTGCCTCGTGCTCAACGTGCTGCCCAACGGCGACTCCGACACGCCGCCCATCGTGGAGGGCGCGCAGGCGGCGGGCGCCTACCTCGTCACCCAGTGGAACAAGCCGGCCGACCTCGACGTCACCGAGTACGACCACTGGCTCTCCCACATCACCTACGACGGCGTGGCGTCCGGCAAGCAGATCGGTGACGCGCTGGCCGAGGCCATCGGTGGGTCCGGCGGCATCGTCGCCCTCCAGGGCATCCTCGACACCGGCGCGGCCAAGGACCGGTTCGCCGGGCTCGAGGAGTCGCTCGCGGCCAACCCCGACGTCGAGCTGCTCGACGACCAGACGGCGAACTTCTCCCGCGCCGAGGCCCTCGAGGTCACCAAGACCCTGCTCACCAAGCACGGCGACGACATCAAGGGCATCTGGGCGGCCAACGACGACATGGCGCTCGGCGCGCTCGAGGCGCTGCAGCAGGCAGGGCGCGACGACGTCGCCGTGGTCGGCATCGACGCGGTCCCCGACGCGCTCACCGCGATCGAGGACGGCACCATGACGGCCACCGTCTCCAGCGACGGCCCGTGGCAGGGCGGCATCGGCCTGGCCATCGGCTACTGCGTCGCCACGGGCGAGCTCGCCGCCGAGGACATCGCCGACGAGGACCGTGCCTGGTTCGCGGAGCAGTTCCTCATCAGGCAGGACAACGTCGCCGACTTCGTCTCCCCGGAGACGAGCGCCGAGGACTTCGCCTGCGACAACCTCTTCAGCCGGTCGCAGGGCGCGATCTCGTGACCATGACATCCCCCGCCGAGGCCGACACCGAGGTCGTGCCCCCTGCCCGACGCCCCCGGCCCCGGCGGGGGGTGTCCCTGCGGGACGCGGGCCCGCCGATCGCGCTCGTCGTCCTGTTCGGCGTCTTCGCCGCGCTCAGCCCCGGCTTCCGGACGGTCTCCAACGTGCAGAACGTGCTCGACGCCGCCGCGGTGCTCGCCGTGGTGGCCTGCGGCATCAGCTTCGTGCTCATGACGGGGTCCATCGACCTGTCCGCCCCCGGGATCATGGGGGCGTCCGCGATCACCGTGGCGCTCCTGGTCGCCAACAACCGCAACGACAACGACCTGGGGCTCGTCGGCATCGTCGTCGCCGTGGGCCTGGCGGCCGCGCTCGGGTGCCTCAGCGGGCTCGCGCTCGTGCTGCTCAAGGTGCCGTCGTTCATGGCGACGCTCGGCGTCTCCGCCGTCGGCCTCGGTGTGGCGACCCTCCTGTTCGCGGGCGTGCAGCCCAACGTCACCGACCCGCTGCTCGAGGGCTGGGCCGTCGAGCGGTTCGCCGGCCTCGCCCACCTCACGTGGATCGCGCTGGCCTGCGTGCTCGTGGCCTGGGCCGTGCAGCGGTACACGCGGCTGGGCCGGTACGCGTTCGCGATCGGCGGCGCCGAGGAGGTGCTCGCGCTGTCCGGCGTGCGGGTCGCCCCGTACAAGGTGGCCGTGTTCACCCTGGCGGGCGCGTTCTACGGGCTCGCGGGCGTCATGGTCACCAGCCAGCTCGGCGCGGGCCTGGTCCAGGCGGGCAAGGGCTACGACTTCGCGGCCATCACGGCCGCCGTCGTCGGCGGCACCCTGCTCACGGGCGGGCGCGGCGGCATCCTGCACTCCACCGTCGGCGTCCTGCTCGTCACCGTCCTGACCAACGGGCTCGTCCAGGTCGGCGTCAGCCCGTACTGGCAGGGCGGCGTCCAGGGCCTCATCGTCGTCGCGGCCGTCGCGGCCGCCGTCATCCCCCAGCGTCGTAGGAACCAGGTGACGAAGTGACCACCAACCTGCAGACCGAGCCGGTGCCGCCCGCACCGGCCGCCCCGCCCGCGCTCGAGGTGCGGGGCCTGGTCAAGCACTACCCGGGCGTGAAGGCCCTCGACGGGGTCGACCTCGTCGTGCGGCAGAACGAGGTGCTCGGCCTCGCCGGCGAGAACGGTGCGGGCAAGTCCACGCTGCTCAAGGCGCTGGTCGGTCTCGTCCGGCCGGACGCGGGCGAGATCTGGGTGCGCGGCGAGCGCGTGCGGCTGCGCAGCGTCGTCGACGCCGCGAACCACGGCATCGGCATGGTGTTCCAGGAGCAGTCGCTCGTGCCCAACCTCACCGCTGCCGAGAACATCGTGCTCGGCAGCGAGGGGCCCGGCGTGCGCACCGGGATCTACCGGTGGAGCACCATGCGCCGGCTCGCCCAGGAGCAGCTCGACAAGATCGGCTCGCACATCGACCCGCTCGCGCGGACCGACAGCCTGAGCTTCGCCGACCGCCAGATGGTCGAGATCGCCAAGGTGCTGCGCATCGAGGAGCGCACGTCGCACCCGCCGGTGATCATCCTCGACGAGCCGACGTCCGTGCTCGAGTCGCAGGAGATCGAGACCCTGTTCACGCAGGTGCGGCGGCTGCGCGAGTTCGCGTCGGTCGTCTTCGTCTCGCACCGCCTCGACGAGGTGCTCGACGTCTGCGACCGCGTGGCCGTGCTGCGCGGCGGCCGGTCGGTCGGCGAGGTGTCGGCCGACGCGGAGCCCGCCGACCTGCACCGCATGATGATCGGCTCGACCGGCTCGGACGACCACTACCACGAGGGCGTCGCCGTGCGGTCGGACGAGCCCCGCAGGCCGCGGCTCGAGGTGCGCGGGCTGTGCGGCCCGTCGTTCCGCGACGTCGACCTCGACGTGCACGCGGGCGAGATCGTCGGCATCGTCGGCGTGCACGGCTCGGGCCGCGAGGACCTGTGCCGCGCGCTGTTCGGCGCGGAGCCGACGACGGCGGGCGAGGTCGTGCTCGACGGAGCGCGCCTCGACCTGTCCGGCACGCGCGCCGCGTGCGCCGCGGGCATCGGGTACGTGCCGGCCGAGCGCAAGACCGAGGGCATGGTCGGTCCGATGTCGGTGGCCGACAACATGACCCTCACGAAGCAGGCGGCCCGCTGCACCGGGCCGATCGTGCGGCCCGGCAAGCAGGCGACGCTCGTGGACACGTGGATCGAGCGGCTCAGGATCCGCACGCCCCACCGGGGCACGGCGATCCAGCGGCTGTCGGGCGGCAACCAGCAGAAGGTCGTCCTCGCGCGCTGGCTCGTCGCCGGCGACGTGCGGCTCCTCCTGCTGGACCATCCGACGCGCGGCCTCGACATCGGGGCGCGCTCGGAGGTGTACCGGCTCATGCGTGAGCTCGCCGCCACCGGCGTGGCCACGGTGCTCCTGGCCGACAGCCTCGAGGAGGCCATCGGCATGTCCGACCGGATCGTCGTGATGAGCGACGGTCGCGCGACGGCCCAGATCGCGGCACCCGCCGGCGCCAAGCCGACGCCGCTCGACCTCGTCAAGGAGATGGTCTGACGTGTCAACGCCCGTCCTCGCCCAGCCGGCTCCCGACACGCCGGTCGTCGCCCGGCCCACCGTGGGCCGCCGGCTGACGTCGTTCATGCCGCTCATCGCGCTCGTCGTGCTGCTCGCCGCGCTCACCGTCGTGGACCCGGGGTTCTTCACGCTGAGCAGCCTCACGGCCGCCGTCCGCACGGCCGCGCCGCTCGTCGTGCTCGCGGCGGGCGCGACGGTCGTCGTGCTGTGCGGCGGCATCGACCTGTCGATCGCGGCGCTGTGCTCGCTCGCCACCGTGCTGTTCGCGCTCTGGCTGCCCGACCTCGGCGCGGTGACGCTCGCCGCCGTCGTCGCGGCGACGGCCCTGATCGGGCTGCTGCAGGGCGTCGCCCACGTGCTGCTGCGCATCCCGTCCTTCATCGTGACGCTCGGCGGCATGAGCATCTACGCGGCGATCGCCCTCGTGGTCTCCGACGCCGGGCCGATCCCGCTGTCCGACCGGGACGCGACGCACTGGCTGACGCTGTACCTCGCGGGCGTGCTGCCGATGGCGTTCGTCGTCGCGCTGCTCGTCGTCGGGGTGGTCTCGCTCGTCCTGGGCCTCACACCGCTCGGGAGCTGGGTGCGCGCCATCGGGTACTCCGAGTCGGCGGCCCGTCTCGCCGGCTCGCCCGTCGACCTGGTCAAGGTCGGCGCGTTCACCCTCTCGGGCGCGTGCGCGGGGCTGGCGGCCGTCATGCTGGTCTCCCGGAACTTCAGCGGGAGCCCGACCATGGCCGACAACCTGCTCCTCCCGGCCGTCGCGGCCATCGTCGTGGGCGGCACCGCCATCACGGGCGGCCACGGCTCGGTGTGGCGCAGCCTCGCCGGCGCGCTCGTCGTCACGCTGCTGCGCGTGGGACTGCCGATCGTCGGCGTGCCCTCGGCCTACGAGCAGATCCTCTACGGCGCGATCATCGTCGCGGCCGTCGCACTCACCCTCGACCGGTCGAAGCTGCTCGTCATCAAGTAGTCGTCCACCCGTCCACCCGTCCAGCCCACCGGCCCCACTCCCGACCGACCTCACACGGAAGGCCCCCATGTCCGAGAACCTGCCCGAGAAGCCCCAGCTCCTGCCCGCCGTCTCCGCGTTCCTCTCCTCGCCTCAGCAGCTCCTGATCGACGGCGAGCGGGTGGACGCGAAGGACGGCCGGACGTTCGCGACGGTCAACCCCGCGACCGAGGAGGTGCTGACCGAGGTCGCCCAGGCGTCCGCGGTCGACGCCGACCGCGCGGTCACCGCCGCCCGGAACGCGTTCGAGGCCGGCTCCCCGTGGTCGCGGATGAGCCCGCGGGACCGCTCGCACCTGCTGTGGCGCGTCGGCGACATGATCGAGGAGCGCACCGAGGAGTTCGCGCAGCTCGAGTCGCTGGACAACGGCAAGAGCCTCGCGTCCGCGCGCGGCGACGTCGGCGTCGCCGCCGAGCTGTTCCGCTACTTCGCCGGCTGGGCCACGAAGATGGAGGGCACGACGATCCCGATGTCGGTGCCCGGCAAGGACTTCCACGCCTACACGCGGCGCGAGCCGATCGGCGTCGTCGCGGGCATCGTGCCGTGGAACTTCCCGCTCACCATGGCCGCGTTCAAGATCATCCCGTCGATCACGGCGGGCAACACGGTCGTGCTCAAGCCCGCGGAGCAGACGCCGCTGACGGCGCTGCGGCTCGGCGAGCTCCTGCTCGAGGCGGGCCTGCCCGCCGGCGTCGTCAACGTGCTGCCGGGCTTCGGGGACGCGGGCGCCGCGCTCGTCGACCACGACGGCGTCGACAAGGTCGCGTTCACCGGCAGCACCGAGGTCGGCAAGAAGATCGCGGCCGGCGCCTCGCGCAACCTCAAGAAGGTCTCGCTCGAGCTCGGCGGCAAGGCGCCCAACATCATCTTCGCGGACGCCGACCTCGACGCCGCGATCGCCGGAGCCGCCCTGGCCGGGTACTTCAACGAGGGCCAGTGCTGCGTCAACGGCTCGCGCCTGTACGTCCAGCGCGCGGTGTTCGACGAGGTGGTCGAGGGCGTGGCCGCCGCGGCCAAGGCGATCCGGGTGGGCGACGCGTTCGACCCGGCCACGACCATGGGCCCGCTCGTCTCGCAGGAGCAGCACGAGAAGGTCATGGGCTACGTGCGCGGCGCGGTGGCGGACGGCGCGACGCTCGCGGCGGGCAGCCCCGACCCGGCGGCCGACCGCGGCTGGTTCTTCTCGCCGACGCTCATCACCGACGTCACCGAGGACATGGCCGTGCAGACCGACGAGATCTTCGGCCCGGTCATCACGGCCGTGCCCTTCGACAGCGAGGACGAGGTCGTCGCGGCCGCCAACAACACGGTCTACGGCCTGGCCGCCGGCGTCTGGTCGCGCGACCTGAGCACGGCCCACCGGGTCGGCAGCAGGCTGCGCGCCGGCACGGTCTGGCTGAACACCTGGCACGCCGACGACGTCACGCTCCCGCGCGGCGGCTACAAGCAGTCCGGCTGGGGCCGCGAGCTCGGCTCGTTCGGCCTCGACGACTACACGGAGCTCAAGACGGTCATCGCAGAGCTGCGATGAGCCCGGCGGCGCCGCCGGCGCCGCTCTGACAGGAGACGACAGGCAGGACGACAGGCAAGACACCGGGCGCGCAGGTCCGGTCGGCCGACCTCGGGGCGGGGGATCGGCCGGCCGGGCCGTGCCCGCGCGCCCGGCGCACCACCCGAGCACCACCAGCACCACCCCCCCGTGCCCCCACCTGTGACAAGGGATCAACGATGAACCTGTTACGCAGACCTGACCGGCGCCACCATCTACCCGGACGCCGTGTACCCGGACGCCGCCGGGCCGGGCTCGCCGCCCTCCTGGCAGCCGTGCTCCTCGGCTCGCCGCTCGCCGGCGTCGCCCAGGCGGCACCCGCCGAGAGCGCAGCGGCCGCCGTCGGCTCCGTGGACGACGGAGTCCTGCGCGTCCTGCTGTTCTACAAGCCCAACTTCCACGCGTCCCACGTGCAGGCCCGGCAGGCCGTGCGCGACCTCGCGGACCAGCTCGGCACCGAGTACGACCAGCCGGTGGAGATCGAGGAGACCGAGAACGCCGCGGCGTTCACGACCGAGAACCTCGCGACGAAGGACGCCGTCGTCTTCGCGCAGACCGGTGGCGTGCTGTTCGACGTGAACCAGCGCGCGGCCCTGGAGAGCTACATCCGCGGCGGCGGCGGCTACATGGGCATGCACTACGCCGGCTGGTCCGTGGGCCAGAGCGAGCATGACGTGAACCCCTTCTACGCCCGGCTCGTCGGCGCGATGTCCGAGGGCCACCCCGAGGACCCGGCCGTACGGCCGGGCCGGGTCGTGGTCAAGGACACCTCGCACCCGCTGACCCAGGGGCTCCCGGACGACTTCACGCGCAGCGACGAGTGGTACGACTGGCTGGTCAACCCGGCCCCGAACGTCCGCACGCTGCTCGAGGCGGACGAGACCTCCTACGGCATGGGCCACAACGGCACGAGCCACCCGATCACCTGGTGCCAGGAGATCGACGAGGGCCGGTCGTGGTACTCCGGCATGGGCCACGAGGGGACGGCCTACGCCGAGGCGCCCATCCGCACGCAGATGAAGAACGGCCTCGCGTACGCGGCCGGGCTGCTGCCCGCCGACTGCTCCCCGCCGAGCAAGGCGGAGCAGGGCGCGTGGAGCGGCGTGACGCCGTGGCCGCTGGTGCCGATCAACGCGGCGCTGACCTCGGACGGCAAGGTCCAGTCCTTCGGCAGCGTCTCGTCGGGCTGCACCGACGGCACGCCGTACGACTTCTTCGGCAACTCGTGCGTGGTCCAGGGCGGCCAGATGGAGATCGACATCTGGGACCCGGCCGAGGAGCGCACGCCCGCCAACGTCACGTCGGGGCTCGTGGCGAACACGACCTACACCGACCTGTTCTGCTCCATGCAGGTCCAGATGCCGCACCGGCGCGCCACGATGACCGTGGGCGGTGACGACGGCCTGGGCGGCAACGCGCCGAACGACGGCGCCATCGGCGTCACGAGCTGGACCACCAACCAGGGCCTGCGCACCGAGGCGCCGATGAACTACCCGCGCTGGTACCCGACCGGCACCACCCTGCCGGACGGCTCCGTCGTCGTGCAGGGCGGCAGCCTCAAGGGTGGCCCGGGCGGCCCGGGCGTGCTGACGCCCGAGCTCTACACGCCGGACGAGGGCAGCTCCTGGAAGCTCCTGGAGGGCGCCACCAGCGCGGCCGCGTACGGCGACGGCGGGGGCGGCAACGGGCCGGACGAGAACCGCTGGTGGTACCCGCGGGCCTTCGTGGCGCCGGGCAACGGCAACGTCTTCACCATCACCGGCACGCAGATGTTCGAGCTCGACCCCTCGGGCGACGGCGAGATCACCCTGCGCGGCACGCTGCCCTCCGACGTCGCGAACCAGGGTGCGCTCGGCAACCCCGTGGGCGCCACGTCGACGGCGACCATGTACCGCCCCGGCAAGATCCTGCAGGTCGGCGGTGGCTGGTGGGCCAACGGCGGCGGGCCCGACGGCGCTCGCGCCGGCTTCACCGTCGACATCACCGGCGGCACCGACGCGCCGGTGGTCGAGGCGACCGAGCCGATGCGGCACGCGCGCCACTGGGCGACGTCCACGGTGCTGCCCGACGGCGACGTGATCGTCACCGGCGGCTCGCGCGACAACAACGGCAACGGTGGCTACGTCACCACGGCCGAGATCTGGGACCCGGAGACGGGGGAGTGGACGCAGGTCGACGTGCCCTACGAGCACGCCCGCCTCTACCACTCGACCGCGCTGCTCCTGCCCGACGGCCGCGTCATGGTCGGCGGCGGCGGCACGCCGGGCCCGCGCAACTACACGGACGTCGAGTTCTACTCGCCGGCCTACCTGTTCGACGGCGAGGAGCTCGCCGAGCGCCCGGAGGTCACGGGCGTGCCGAAGAAGGTCGGTTACGACGGCACCTTCGACGTGCAGGCCGACGTCGACGTCTCGCGGGTCACGCTGGTCCGCAACGGCTCGGTGACGCACGGGTTCAACAACGACCAGAACTTCCAGGACCTGGCGTTCGCGCAGGACGGCGGCACGCTGACGATCGAGACGCCGGTCGACGGCACCTGGGCGCCGCCGGGGGCCTACATGCTGTTCGTGTTCGACGAGGACGGCACGCCGTCCGTCGCCGACATCGTGCAGATCGACCCGACCGTCGAGATGGACGTGCGCACGCCGCACCTCGTCGACCAGCTCGAGTACCCGCGGATCCCGGCCGAGTGGCGCTCCGCCAACCCGCCGGCCGTGGTGGACGTCGAGCCGGGCAACGGCCGCATGTCGCCGTGGGAGGTCGACAGCGAGGTCCAGCTCGTCCGCGCCGCGGCGTCGAGCCAGGGCGGTCTCGGCCTGACCGGCTACCACCTCGCGGTGGGCGACGACGGCAGCCTGACCCGCACCGTCAAGGGCCTCGACCCGGGACGCGAGTACCGCGTCTCGCTGCGGTACGCACGCGACAGCCGGTCGTCGGGCACGGCGCCCGGCACGGCCGACCTGTCGGTCGCCGACCTGTCGACCACGCTCAGCGCGCCGACCGACCTGTCGTCGACCACCAGGTTCGGCACGTACGTCGGCACGTTCACGGCGCAGTCGCGCTCGCACGACCTGACGCTCACCGGCGGCGACTCGGCCGCGGGCGTCATGATCGACGACGTCGTGATCACCGGGACCGACCCCGGCGCCTCCGACGTGCCGGTGCACTACGCCTTCGACGAGGGCACGGGCAGCCGGGCGGGCAACAGCGGCACCGACGCGGGCGTCGGGGCGGCGACGCTCACAGGCGCGACGGGCTGGAGCGAGGACGGCGTCCACGGCGGCGCTCTCGACCTGGCCGGCGGCGCCACGGACAACGCCGTCGACCTACCGGACGACCTGCTGCGGGGCGAGGACGCCTTCACGACCTCGTTCTGGGTGCGGCCGGACACGAAGACCGGCTGGACCGGCCTGTTCCACCTCGGGGACGGGCTCGGGGACGCCGGCAGCTTCTTCCAGCTCCAGATGCAGACCGACGCCGCGCCCGGCGGCACCGGCCTCGCGGCGACCTTCAAGGCGAAGGGGTCGGCCCTCCAGGAGCGGGTCTACGCCACGCCGACCCGGGACGTCGAGGCGGGCGAGTGGAACCACGTCGCGTTCACGCGCCAGGGCTCCACGGGCACGCTCTACCTCGACGGAGAGCCGGTCGCGTCGCGCGACGACCTCACGATCGACATGACGGACGTGGGGCCGACGTCGAACAACTGGCTGGGGCGCAACGGCTTCCCCGACCCGGCGTACGACGGGCTCATGGACGACGTGCGTGTCTACAGCACCGCGCTCGGCGACGCCGACGTCGCGGCCCTGTACGCCGACGGCACCGCCGTCGCCACGACCACGACGGTCACGGTCGAGCCCGGCTCGCCGTCGCCGTTCGGCGAGCCGGTGACGGTCTCCGCCGCGGTCGAGGCGGTGTCCGGCGGTGCGCCCGCCGGCGTGGCGGAGCTGTGGGTCGACGGCGCCCGCGTGGGTGGCCAGGCCGACGTGACCGACGGCGCGGTGACCTTCACCGGCGTCGCGCTCTCGCCGGGCGACCACGACGTGGAGGTGCGGTTCCTGGCCGCCGACGGCTGGCGCGACTCCGCGCACACCGTGGAGCACACGGTCGAGCGGCCGCCGCCCGGCGAGGGCACGCCCATCCACTACGCCTTCGACGAGGGCGAGGGCAGCACGGCGGCCAACACCGGCCTGGACGGCTCGGTCGGGGCGGCGACGCTCTCCGGCGCGACGGGCTGGACGCAGGACGGCCGGTTCGGCGCGGCGGTGAACCTGCCCGGCGGCCCCTCGGGCTCCGGCAACCAGGTCGAGCTGCCCGACGACATCCAGGCGGGCATGGACGACCAGTTCAGCGTCTCGCTCTGGGCCCGGCCGGACGCGCTGCCGACCTGGGTGCCGCTCCTGCAGATCGGCAGCAGCACGGACACGTTCTTCCTGCTGCAGTCGAACACACAGGTCAGCGGGGCCACCGGCTTCGCAGCGACGTTCAAGGCGCCGGGCACGCCCGGCAGCGCCCAGGAACGTCTCGTGCTCGGCCAGGGCAACGACCTGCCGCTGAACGAGTGGACGCACGTGGTCTTCACCCAGAGCGGGTCCGTCGGCAAGATCTACTTCGACGGCGAGCTGCAGGCCACGCGCGACGACTTCACGGTGAGCATCGGTGACGTCGGCGTGGACGGGTCCACGACGGCGAACATGATCGGCGGGACGAGCTGGCCGGACGCCCGGTGGGACGGCCTCGTCGACGAGTTCCGGATGTTCGGCTACGAGCTCACGCCCGAGCAGGTCGCCGAGCTGTCCGAGGGCCCGCCGGTGAACGCGGCGCCGGTCGGCGCGGCCGACGCCTACGGAACGGTCGAGGACGAGCCGCTGTCGGTCGAGGCGCCGGGCCTCCTGGCGAACGACACCGACGCGGACGGCGACGACCTGACGGCCACGGGGCTCGCCCAGCCGGCCAACGGTGCGGTCACCCTCGCGGCGGACGGGTCGTTCACCTACACGCCCGACGCCGGCTTCTCCGGGACGGACACGTTCACCTACCGCGCGTCCGACGGCACCGCGACGTCGGCCCCCACGACGGTGACGATCACCGTCGAGGAGGCCGAGCAGCCGCCGGTCAACACGGCGCCGGTGGCGCGCAACGACGCCTACCAGGCCGTGGGCGGTCAGCCGCTCGCGCTCCCGGCCCCCGGCGTCCTGGCCAACGACACCGACGAGGACGGCAACGTCCTCACCGCGACGGCGGTGACCCAGCCGGCCAACGGCACGGTCACCCTCGAGGCGGACGGCTCGTTCACCTACACGCCCGACGCCGGGTTCAACGGCAAGGACGTGTTCACCTACCGCGCCGACGACGGGCAGGACCGCTCCGCCGTGGCCACGGTGACGATCACGGTGAAGTCGCCGACGGCGACGGCCGTGGCTGGTGTCGCGCTGCCCGTCGTGTACGGGACGGCGGGGTCGGTCTCGCTGGCCGTGTCGCCCGACACGGCCACCGGCGAGGTCGAGCTGCGGGACGGCACCGAGGTGCTCGGCACCGCGACGATCGCGGACGGGCGGGGCACGATCGTCCTGCCGGCCCGGTCGCTGCCGCCGGGCGCGCACGACCTCACGCTCCGCTACGGCGGGGACGGCGACCACGCGGCGTCGTCGTCGACGGTGCGGGTCGTGGTCGAGAAGGTGGTCGCCACGATGGAGATCTCCGCCGCGAACAGCGGCAAGGGGAAGGACAAGAAGACGGTCGTCGACGTCTCGCTCACCGCGCCGTACGACGTCCCGGTGACGGGACAGGTGCGGCTCGTGGTGAAGGACGGCCCGACCGTGCTCGGCACCGTCGAGGACGGGCGCGTCCGGTTCGAGGTGCCGCAGGTGAAGGGCAAGGACGTCACCGTGACGGTGTCCTACCTCGGCAGCGACCTCGTGGTGGCCGCGGAGACCCGGGTGACGCTCCGGGTGAAGTAGGGAGGAACGGCCGTGGGCCCGGAGGACGAGTCCTCCGGGCCCACGGGCCCGTCCCGCGCCGGTGCGGAAGGGGCGGCTCAGTCGTCGGCGAGCGCCGCGACCACGCCGGCGCGGCTCTCGTCCTCGCTGGCCAGCACGCCGCCGTTGGCGACGATGTCGGGGGTGATCTCGGTGAAGACCATGCGGACGTCCTGGCGCCGGGCGCCCAGGATCTCGACGGCGCTGTCGGCCACGGCCTTGGCGAACTCGCGGCGCTGCTCGATCGTGCGGCCGCGGAGCAGCTCGACGGTGATGTTGGGCATGTCTTCCCTCCGGTGGGGGGTCGGGTCGGACGCAGTCCGTGTTCACGGAGCCGACCTTGGTTCGGTGACGTGAACCACCGTACGCGGGGGCCGGGGCGGAGTAAACGGTTCGGACCCCACTAGTTCACATTCTTGACAGCGGTTCGGCCCGCTGATTGGGTGAGCGGGCCGTCTCCGGCCCGTCGGAGACCGCAGAGACGGAGAGTTCGATGAGGAGCACCACCGTCGTCCGACGTGCGGCCCTGTCCGGGCTGGCCGCCGCCGCCCTCGTGGCCGTCGGGGCCGGGCCGGCGTCGGCCCACGTGACCGTCACGCCGTCGACCACCGCCGCGGGCGCCGTCGCCGTACTCACGGTCGAGGTGCCGCACGGCTGCGCGGGGTCGGCCACCCGCGCGCTGTCCCTGCGCCTGCCCGACGGCGTGCGCGAGGTGACCGCGGCGGACACGGACCGCTGGGCCGTCGAACAGACCGCGGACGCGCTGACCTGGACCACCGACGAGCCGCTGCCCGACGGCGAGCACGCCGAGGTCGAGCTGTCGCTCCGGCTGCCCGACGAGGAGGGCGCGACGCTCGTCCTACCCGTCGTGCAGCGCTGCCTCGAGGGCGAGGCCGCCTGGACGGAGGTCGCGGAGGACGGCGCGGGGCACGACGACCTCGAGCGGCCGGCGCCGGTGCTCGTGGTGACGGCGGGAGCGCCGTCCGCCCCGCCGCCCGACGAGAGCCCTGAGCCGTCCGCCACGCCGGGGGAGGCGAGCGCCGACGCCCCCGCGGTGGCCGGGGCCGACGCCACGCTCGCGGCGGGCGGCACGGAGGACGGCACGGCC
>NZ_JABEMG010000035.1 GCF_013004695.1 Promicromonospora citrea | reverse complement strand
ACGAAGTCGTTCGCCGGCCAGCCCTCGACGGCGGCCAGCAGCGAGGTGCTGCTCGCGCCGTCCAGCTGCTCGCGGACGATGTCGGCGTGGCCCGCGTGCCGGGCGACCTCGGTGACGAGGTGGACCATCCGGTAGCGCTCGACGGACGGCGTCGGCTCCGTCCGGCCGAACCACGGCGCCGGGGGCTCGAGGGCGTCGCCGCCCGGGTCGGTGGCGTGCCAGCGGTCGAGGAGCTCGGCGCGGACGCGGTCGAGGTCGGCCACCGCGCCGGCCAGCGTCTCGTCGTCGCCGAGCGCGAAGCTCGACTCGAAGCGGGCCCGGTCGTCCGGGGTGGGCGCGCCGTCGGACACGCCCGGGACCTCGTCGATCAGGTCGAACGTGTGCACCTTCTCGGGGTCGGGGCTCCCGGGCGCGTCGTCGTGCTGGGTGCGTTCGGTCACGCCCCGAGGGTAGTGCCCCGCTCCGCCGCCATGGCCGAGCGCCAGGTGACCCGCCCGCCGGTCTGCATGAGCGCCCCGCGGTAGGCCCGCTCGCCGAGCAGCACCGCGCCGACCGTCGCCACCAGGAGGATCGCGAGCGAGAGGAGCGGCTCCCACCAGGCGGCGTCACCGGCGAGCACCCGGACGGGCATCGACACGATGGAGGCGGGCGGGACGTAGGACAGCACGCGTTCGAGGGTGCCGTCGGCCGCGAAGGTGACGATGTAGACGCCCATGAGCAGCATCATCAGCGGGCTGGTCGTGTACTGGAGGTCCTCGGTGCGCGACGCGAGGGACCCGGCGACGGCGTAGAGCGCCGCGACCGCCACGAAGCCGACGGTGAAGAACGCGACGAACCACAGCATGCTGGCCGTCATCGACGGCAGCACGGCCGACAGGTCGGTGAAGGACAGCCCCACGAGGCCGACGGCGGCGAGCACGACGTTCTGCCCGAGGGCGATCACGGAGCTGCCGATGATCTTGCCGGCCAGGAGCTGGCGCAGCGGCACAGCGGTGGCGATGATCTCCACCAGCCGGGACTGCTTCTCCTCGATCACGCTGCCCGCGATCATCGAGCCGGAGCCGACGGCGCCCATGAAGAACAGGAACGCGAGCACGAACCCGGCGAGGAAGACGACCTGGGGGTCGACCGGGTTGCCGTCGAGGCGCTCGGTGGCGACCTCGCTGCCCTCGGTGAGCGCGGACATGCTGGTCCCGGCGCCGGCCGCGCGGGCGGCGAGCACCTGGTCGCGGACGGACGTGCCCAGGAGGCTCACGAGCGTGCCGTCGGGCTCGCGCCACCCGGAGAGCGTCCAGCCGGCGTCCTCCGGCGTGCCGGAGCTGAGCCAGGCGTCGGCGGACTCGTCGACGAGAGCCGCGCGGGCCGCCTCCGCGTCCGCGACGCGCACCACGGTGAGCTCGACCTTGTCGTCCGACGGCACGCCCCCGCGCCCGTCCGCCGCCGCCTCGAGCGCGGTGGCGGCGGACTCGTCGCCCGCGACGACGGCGACGTCGAAGGACTCGGTGCGGTTGCCCATGTAGGAGGTGAAGGCGATGATCCCCGCGACGAAGACGACGGTGACGAGGAGGCCGACGAGGAAGCCCTTGTTGAGCGCGCGCACGACGATCTCGCGCGTCGCGACGAGCATCCAGGCGTTGCGGACGGCGCCGGTCTCTGGGTTGGCACTCATGCCGTCACCTCACGGTAGATCTGGGCCAGCGTGGGCCGGACGGGGGAGAACTCGTGGACGGAGCCGCGTTCCAGGGCGGCGGACAGCAGGCGGGCGGCGGCCGCGTCGTCGTCGAGCTCGAGGAGCGCTGACGGGCCGTCGACGTCGACGGCGCGCACCCCCGGGACGGCCCGGACGAACCCTGCGTCGCCCGAGAGGACGAGGCGGTGCCGCAGGGTGCCCTGGGAGCGCAGCTCGTCGGGCGTTCCCCCGGCGAGCACGGTGCCGCCGCCGAGGATGACGAGCCGCTCGCACAGCCGCTCGACGAGGTCGAGCTGGTGCGAGCTGAACAGCACGGGGACGCCCCGGCGGGTGTGCTCGCGCAGCAGGTCGCCCATGGCGTCGACGGCCGCGGGGTCGAGCCCGCTGAACGGCTCGTCGAGGACGAGCGCCTTGGGCTGCCCCATGAGGGCCGCGACGATCTGCACGCGCTGCTGGTTGCCCAGGGAGAGCTTCTCGACGTGCTCCTTGCCGCGGTCGGCGAGCCCCAGCCGGTCGAGGTGCTCGAGCACCTCGCGGCGGGCGGCGCCTGCCGCGACGCCGCGCAGCCGGGCCAGGTAGACGAGCTGGTCGAGCACCGGCTGCTTCGGGTAGAGGCCGCGCTCCTCCGGCATGTACCCGAACTGGCGGCGGTCCGCCCGGGTGACGGGGGCGCCGTCGAACAGCACCTCGCCCTCGGTGATCGCCAGGACGCCCATGATCATGCGCATGGTCGTCGTCTTGCCTGCGCCGTTGCCGCCGACGAAGCCCGTGAGCAGGCCCGACGCCGCCGTGAAGCTGATGCCGTCGACCGCTCGCCGGGACGTGCCGCCCGAGGCGAACACGCGGGTCAGGTCCCGCACCTCCAGATCGCTCATGGCGCCAACGCTAGGTCGCGCCGACGCGGCGGGGATCCGCCGCGAGGCGGACCGGGTCTCCGCCTGGCGAGGGGGACTCTCGAGAAGGCCGGAGAAATGTCGGAATGTGCACGGCGGGTGCCCTTCTTTCTGCGTCATGGCCAGGTATTACACGCCCCAGTTGCCGAAGTCGTTCTGCCACGTATTGTCCCGAGCGGAACGTCGCAGAGAACTGTGCGGCGCCGAATGCTCATCAGCTGTCCACGGAGAACCGAGCACTGCTCCGGAGGGCGCCTCGCAGTATCTGGACCCGCAGGGGGAGTCAAGCGTGCGCAACCGTCTGATCGTCACAGGAACAGCCGCGGCCATGGTGCTGACGGCCGGGATCGTGGGGGCCGTCGCCGTGCAGCCGTCCGGGCAGGCGCAGGACCGGGAGACCACCGGTTCCGCGACAGAGGCCGACGCGCTGCTCGGCATGCCGCCGACCCTGGTCAAGCGCGACCCGGGCATGAACACGGGGGAGCAGGGCACCGTCGACGTGCGCCCCGGCCCGGAGACCCGGCCGAGCCCGTTCACCTACACGCCGCCGCCGTCGAACGACTACGTGCCGCGGCACATGGCCGACCGGCCCGCGACGCCGGACAGCTCGTACACCCACACGCCGCTACCGGGCCTCGGCGGAGCACCGGCCACGAACCGGCCGACGCAGCCGCCGTCGACGAGCCCGACCCCGGTGCGGCCGACGACGCCGCCCAGCCAGTCGCCCGCGCCGAGCCCGACGCCGACGCCCTCCCCCGACGACCCGTCGCCGACCCCGACGCCGACCCCCTCGCCGGAGGATCCGACGCCGACGCCCGAGCCGACGCCGAGCGACCCGCCGGCCGAGGACCCGACGCCGACGCCCGAGCCCAGCCCCGAGCCGAGCACCCCGGACCCGAGCCCCGAGCCGACTCCTGACCCGAGCCCGGAGCCGTCCGACCCGCCGGCAGGCGACCCGACGCCGGAACCGTCGGCGAGCACCCCGGCGTAGGTCTTTCCTTTCTCCATTCTGCCGATCCTGAAAATCGGTCAGACCGGTGGAATGCGTGCATTCTTCCGGTGCATTCCTGGCTGGTCTTGCGCTGCCTTCGGTCCCTTGTTCCGCGCACAGCCGGGTATTCGGTCGGATGGCACGAGTTCGGTTCTTTGACCGACCGATCTCGCGCCATCCGACCGAACATCGCGGTTGTGCGTGCACGGAGTGCCGCACATGGGCCGCACATGGACACAGAGTGCACGGAACAGAGGGCACGGAACGGAGGGCGGAGCGCAGCAGGCAGAGCGCAGCGCGCCTCAGACCAGGTTGGCGCGGTGGGCCAGCACGACGGCCTGGACGCGGTCGCGCAGGTGGAGCTTGCTGAGCACGTTGGACACGTGGGTCTTCACGGTCGCCTCGCCGAGGTACAGCGTCGAGGCGATCTCCGCGTTGGACAGCCCCGTGCCCACGAGCTCGAGCACCTCGCGCTCGCGCGGGGTGAGCAGACCGAGCCCCGGTGGCAGGTCGGGCGCAGCGGCAGCGCCGCCGGTGCTGCTCGAACCACCACCGGCGCCCGCACCAGCGGCCCCCGCACCACCGGCGCCCGGGCCGCCGCGGTGACCGTCGGCGCCGGGCAGCGTGCGGGGTGCCTCGCCGCCGTCGCCGCCGCGCGCGCCGTCCCGTTCCTGCCCCGCCGCCTGCTCGCCCGCCACCATCTGCTCGATCACGCGCCGGGTGATCTGCGGCGCGAGCAGGGCGTGCCCCGCCGCGACGGTGCGCACGGCCTCCACGAGGTGCTCCGGGTCGGAGTTCTTCAGCAGGAACCCGGAGGCCCCGGCCGCGAGCCCGTCGAACACGTACTCGTCGTGGTCGAACGTGGTCAGCACGAGCACCGTGGCGAGGTCCTCCGCGACGATGCGGCGCGTGGCCTCGATGCCGTCCATGACCGGCATCTGCACGTCCATGAGCACGATGTCCGGCCGCAGCTGCCGCGTCAGCTCGATGGCGGCGGCACCGTCGCCCGCCTCGCCGACCACCTCGATGTCGTCCTCCACCGAGAGGATGAGGGAGAAGCCCGAGCGCACGAGGGCCTGGTCGTCGACCAGCAGCACCCGCGTCATCACGCCACCTCTGTCGAGCTCGCCGGGACCTGTGCCGCTACGGGGGCGGCCACAGCGGCCTCCGCCGGGTCGGGCGCGGGCAGGGGCAGCCTCACCCGCACGCGGAAGCCGCCCGTGGCCCGGGGGCCGATCTCCACGACACCCTGGTGGGTCGCCGCGCGCTCCCGGATGCCGAGCAGGCCGAGGCCCGAGCCCGACGTGCCGCGGCGCGCCCGCCCGTCGTCCAGCACCTCGACCTCCGCGTACCCGTGCGCGAACCGCTCGTCCGTGGGGTCGGCGGCACGGATCACCCGCAGCGTCACCGTCGCCGACCGGGCGGTCGAGTGCTTGCGGACGTTCGCCATGGCCTCCTGAGCCGTGCGGTACAGGCTGAGCCCCATCGGTTCCGGCACCACCGCCACGACCCCCTGGGGCTCCTCGACCTGGCGGAACGTCGCGTCGAGGCCGTCGTGCTCGGCGCCGACGAGGGCGGGCAGGTCGGCGAGGCCGGGCTCGGGCGCACGGGAGGCATCCTGCGGGTGGCCGTCCGGCACCGCACGGAGCGTGCCGACGAGGTTGCGCATCTGCGTCACGCCCTCGCGCGACTCCCGCTCGATCGTGACGAGGGCCTCCTCGGCGCGCGCGGGGTCGCGGCCCAGGACGCGCCGGGCGGCCGCGGCCTGGATCCCGATCACCGACACGTGGTGCGCGACCACGTCGTGCAGCTCACGCGCGATGCGCACCCGCTCGGCGACGACGGCCTGGTCCGTGAGGGCCGCGGCCTGCTTCTCGATGGTCACGGCCTGGGCGGCGAGCTGCTCCCGCCGGCGGGCCGCGTGCCACTGCATCTGGCCCGCCACCACGGCACCGCCGAAGAATGCGACGTTCATGACGAGCTGGTAGACGGCGTTGGCGAGGTAGGGCTCGACCGAGCCGGGCCAGTCGGCCGGCGTCGGGTACGACTCGATGATCACCTCGGCGCCCTGCTGCACGGCGAACATCCAGATGAGCCACGTGAACATCGCGACGACGCACGCACCGACCACGACGAGCATCGCTCGCCGGTCACGGGCCCACGCCACGGCCGTGAACAGCGCGACGAAGTACATGATCTGCATCGGCATCAGCACCGTGACGGCCGGGACGGTGAGCCCGATACCGAGCCACAGCGCGTAGACGAGCACGAGCGACACCAGCGGGAACCGGCGACGCCAGGCCAGCGGGACCATGCTCACCACGCCGAGCAGGTAGATCAGCCAGAGCGGCTCGTCCGCTCCCGTCTCCTCGAACAGCCCCATGCTCCGGCCCAGCTCGACCGAGATCGCGGCGAAGACCATGAACGCACCACCGAGCAGGAGGTCGCGCCGGTAGGCGTCCCGTCCGGCGGGGACACGCTCCCAGTCGACGTCCACGCCGAACCATTCCCGCACGCGGCCGAGCGCGCCCCCCGTGGGGCGCGCCGCGTCGGGCTGCGGGGCATCGGTGTGCGCAGGTGCGTCGGGCATGCCCCCAGCCTAGGAACCCGCGCGCGGCGGCGCTTCCCTCTCGAGGCTGAGTCGCGAGGGCCGGAAGGAGGTGGGTGAATCGACGGACGGAGGTACGGCCCCACCCGAAAGTCGGTGGACAGCACCCGCGCCGTGCCGCAAGGTGACGGCATCGACCTCACGAAGGGATCTGTCCGATGACGTTCTGGATCTGCAGCACCTGCGGCGTGGAGCACGAGACGCGCCCGGACGTGTGCGCCATCTGCGCCGACGAGCGGCAGTGGGTGCCCGCCGACGGCCAGCGCTGGACCACGCTCGACGAACTGGCCGCCCAGGGGCAGCGCATCGAGGTCGAGGAGCTGGAACCGGACCTCTACGGCCTGTCCACGGTGCCCGACGTCGGCATCGGGCCGCTCGCGAAGGTCGTCCGCACGTCGGAGGGCAACCTCCTGTTCGACGTGCCGGGCTTCGTCGACGACGACGCCGTCGCGGCGGTGCGCGACCTGGGCGGGCTGGCGTACATCGTGGCGAGCCACCCGCACATGTACGGCGTGCAGGTCGAGTGGAGCCGCCGGCTGGGCGGCGTCCCGATCCTCGTCGCGGAGGCCGACGCCGGCTGGCTCGCCCGCACCGACGACGCCGTCGAGACGTGGAAGGACGACTGCGAGATCCTGCCGGGCGTGACCCTCACCCAGCCCGGCGGCCACTTCCCGGGCTCCGCGGTGGCGCACTGGGCGTCCGGCGCGGAGGGCCGGGGCGTGCTGCTCTCGGGCGACACGATCTTCGCCAACCCCGACCGCACGTCCGTCTCGTTCATGCGGTCCTACCCCAACCGCATCCCGCTGTCGGGGGCCGTGGTGCGGCGCATCGCCGACCACGTCAGCCGGTTCGCGTTCGACCGGCTCTACAACAACTTCCGCGGCGTGATCCCGGTGGACGCCCGCGGCGTCGTGCAGCGGTCCGCGGAGCGGCACGCGGCCTGGACCAGCGGCGCGAACGACCACCTCACCTGACCCGTACCCGGGTCCGGCCGGAAGCAGCCGGCCGGACCCGGCGGGTCAGCAGCAGCGGGCGCCCGGATCGACGTCCAGGGCCGCGTACCGCTCGCGCCAGTACTCACCCACGGTGGGCACCGGCGCGTCCGGGTGCACACGACGCAGGTGCGCCACGTAGCGCTGGTAGTCGCTCTCACCCAGCACGCCCGTGACGTACCACGTCACGGCGTACCAGCCGCGCCGCAGGACGCTCACGCGTGCGTGCCCGTGCTCAGCCTGTCCGGGTGCTCGTCGTGGTACGCGCTCCACTGGGCCGCCACCTCCTTCTCCGCGTCGGTGGACACGAGGCCGGACGGCGCGAACGTCGACGACGGCGCATCCGGCTCCTCCGTGGTCGGAAGGCCGCCCGCCCGGACCGCCTTGACGCAGACCCAGAGCGCCACGAGCGCCACGACGAGGACGAGCACCGCGAACACGATCGACAGGGTGCCCTGGATGAACGTGTTGCGGATGACGGCGTCCATCGCGGCGGGGTCTGCCGCCGTGCCGAACGACGTCTCGCCCGCGGCACGGGCGTCGCGGAAGGCGGCGTGCTGGGCCCAGTACCCGAGGCTCGGCTCGGGCGAGAAGATCTTCTGGAACGAGGCCGTCATCGTCACGGCCAGGTCCCAGACCAGGGGCACGGCCGGGATCCAGGCCCACCGGACGTAGCCCTTCTTCACGACGACGACGGTGACCACCGCGAGCGCCATCGCCGCCAGCAGCTGGTTGGCGATGCCGAAGAGCGGGAACAGCGTGTTGATGCCGCCGAGCGGGTCGGTGACGCCCATGAGCAGGATCGCGCCCCACAGCCCGCAGACCACGATCGAGCAGATCCAGGCGCCCACGCGCCAGGACGGGTCGCGGAACTTCTTCAGCGGACCGCCGAGGTTGCCCAGAGTGTCGGACAGCATGAAACGGGCCACGCGCGTCCCGGCGTCGACCGTGGTGAGGATGAACAGCGCCTCGAACATGATCGCGAAGTGGTACCAGAACGCCTGGAGGCTCGCGCCGCCCAGGAACGAGCCGAGGATCTGGGACATGCCGAACGCGAGCGTCGGCGCACCACCGGTGCGGGAGATGATCGACTCCTCGCCCACGCTGTCAGCGGCGGCCTGGATCTCCTCGCCGGTGACCGGCGGCCCCGCCAGGCCGAGGCCGTTGACGTAGTCGGCCGCGGAGCCGGGCTCCCCGCCGGTCAGGGTGCCGGGGGCGTTCATCGTGAAGTACAGGTGCTGGTCGATGGAGATGGCGGTGACCAGCGCCATGATCGCGACGAACGACTCGGTGAGCATGCCGCCGTAGCCGATGAGCCGCAGCTGGCTCTCCTTCTGCACGAGCTTGGGGCTCGTACCGCTCGAGATGAGGGCATGGAACCCGGAGAGCGCGCCGCACGCGATGGTGATGAACAGGAACGGGAAGAGCGATCCCGCGAAGGCGGGGCCGTTGCCCTCGATCGCGAAGCTCGACACAGCCGGGGCCTGCACGGCCGGCTGCGCGATGATCACGCCGACGGCGAGCAGGACGATGGTGCCGACCTTCATGAAGGTGGACAGGTAGTCGCGTGGGGCGAGCAGCAGCCAGACGGGCAGCACGGACGCGAGGAACCCGTAGCCCACGATCAGCCAGGCGACGGTCACGGGCTCGAGGGTGAACGTCTCGGCGCCCCACGGGGTGTCGGCGACCCAGCCGCCCGCCACGATGGCGAGGACCAGCAGCACGACGCCGATGACCGACACCTCGGACACCCGGCCGGGCCGGAGGTACCGGAGGTAGACGCCCATGAAGAGTGCGATCGGGATCGTCATGCCCACGGAGAAGACGCCCCACGGCGACTCGGCCAGGGCGTTGACCACCACGAGCGCGAGGACGGCCAGGATGATGATCATGATGACGAAGACGCCGACGAGTCCGGCGGCACCGCCGATCGTCCCCATCTCGTCTCGGATCATCTGCCCGAGCGAGCGACCGCGGCGCCGGGTGGACAGCCACAGGACCAGGTAGTCCTGCACGCAGCCCGCGAGCACGGCGCCGATGATGATCCACAGCGTGCCGGGCAGGTAGCCCATCTGCGCCGCGAGGACGGGGCCGACGAGCGGGCCTGCGCCGGCGATGGCGGCGAAGTGGTGGCCGAACAGCACGCGCCGGTCGGTGGGCGCGAAGTCGCGGCCGTTCTCGTACTGCTCGCCGGGTGTGGCACGGTCGTCCCGCGGTCGCACCACCTTGTACTCGATGAGCCGGGCGTAGAAGCGGTACGCGATGACGTACGTGCCGACGGCGGCGACGACGAAGTACGCGCCGTTGACCGACTCGCCGCGGACGAAGGCGACGAGCGCCCACGCGATCGCGGCGAGGAGCCCGATCGCGGCGAAGACCAGCTTCTTGCCCGTGGTCATGGGGCGGCGGTCGATGACGGCGACCGGGGGGAGGTCCGGGTCTGTCCGGACCAGCTCGACGTGCTCGGGTGAGCGCACAGCGGCCTCCTTGCCGTGAGAGGGCCGGCCCCGTGGGGGGGTCGGGGTCCTGGGGGTTAATTCGTTACCGTGAACTGACCCTAGACGGACAGGAACACCACAGACCAGCCCCTGGCGGGCGCCGGGTGTGGGAGCCTCTCCCCGTGACCCTCACCCTGCCCGCCCCGCTCACCGGCCCGGCGCGGCTCACGGCCGCCGTCCTCGTCTCGGCGTCGGCGATCCTGCTGTTCGCCGTCCACATCCGGCCGCTGGCCTACGTGCCGCTCGTGCTCGGCATCGCGCTGGGCCTGTGGGCCGACCGCGCGCTCGGGCGCGACCTCGCGCTGATCGGCGTGGGCATGGGGATCATCTCGCTGATCTCGCTCGAGGCCGACCTCTCCGACGCGGGCATGCTCCGGTTCACGCTCGCGCTCGGCGGGGCGGTGCTCGTGCCGTGGGCGCTGTCCCGCTTCGTGCTCCGGCAGGACACGATCCGGTTTCCCGTGGCCACGGGCCGCCGCTGGGGGCGCGGGCAGTGGACCTACCTGGTCGTCGTGGTCGCCGTCGGCTACCTCGTGCTGCCGTTCTACTTCCTGGGCTCCGGCGCGTACCTCAACTGGCCCGACCTCGACGGGCCCCAGGACGTCTGGCGCCTCTTCGTGGGCGTGAACGCCGTGGGCATCTGGGACGAGCTGTTCTTCATCTGCGTCGTGTTCGCGCTGTACTGCAGGCACTTCCCGGTGTGGCAGGCCAACGTGCTGCAGTCGATGATCTTCGTGTCGTTCCTCTGGGAGCTGGGCTACCGCGAGTGGGGCCCGCTGCTCACCATCCCGTTCGCGCTGGTCCAGGGCTGGATCTTCGCGCGCTTCAAGTCCCTCACCTACGTCGTGACGGTGCACCTGCTGTTCGACGCCGTCGTGTTCGGCGTGCTGGTGCACGGCCACCACCCGGAGCTCTTCGACGTCTTCGTCACGGCCCCGTAGCGCGGGTCAGCGCGTCTCGTCGTTCGTCGACCCCGGCCCGCCGACCGAGGCCAGCAGGTCGCGCACGTCCTCCACCTCGACCCGGATCGCGTCGGCCTCGGCCTGCGCCAGCGCCACGGCCTCGGGGTCGGTGCCTCCCTCGATCTCCTCGTCCGCCGGCTGCAGCCCGCCGTAGTGGTGCTCGACGAGCGCCGCGAGCAGCGCGATGTCGAAGTCGGTGGACTTCAGCGAGGCGATCCCGTTGATCTGCTCGGCGGTGAGCATCCCGTGGTTGCCGCCCTCGTGCGAGTGGGCCGTCGACCCGGCCCGCGGACCGCTGCCGTCGTCGGGCAGCTCGGTGGTGAGCCCGGCGTCGGCCAGCGCGAGCGCCTCCTTGCCTGCGGCGGGCACGGGGATGTCGCGCGCGTCGAGCCAGTCCGCGAGCTCGCGGACCCGCGCGGCGGACGACTCGCCGACCTCGACGGCGAGCTCGAGCACCTCGTCGTCGTCGGACCGGCCGGGCGCGAGCGCGGCGAGCTGGACGGCCTGCGCGTTGTGCTCGACCGACAGCGTGGCGTAGGAGGAGTCGGCGTCCGAGTAGCCCGCGGCCTCCTGCTTGGCCGGGACGAGCACCCCGAGCCACAGCAGCAGCGCCAGCACGACGGCGAGCCCGCCGGCGAGCACGGCACCCATGACCCGCAGCCGCCGCCCGAGGTTGTAGGCCGAGGCGGGCCGGCCGTCACCGGGCGCCCGGTCCGACGGCGGTGCTGTCTCCTCGGCGGTCGACTCCTGGGGCGTCATGTCCGGGAGGTTCCCACACAACGGGCCGCGGACGCCATCACGGAAACCCCTCATGCCCGACGACGGCGGGGCCCGCCGGCGCGCTGTGCGCACCGGCGGGCCCCGTGACCCAGGTCAGACCTCGGTCAGAACTTCTCCTGCATCTGCGGGTTGAGCGACTTCAGCTTGACCTTCCCGGCCTTGCCGTCGATCGAGTCGTCGATGTCGAACGTGTCGAAACCGATGCCGAGGTCGTTCGAATAGGCGTAGCCGTTGTAGTAGTACGTCGACCACGTGCCGCCGCTGCTCACGCCCTCACCGCGGTCGAACCAGGCGAGCTCGCGCGGCCGCTTCGAGTCGGTGAAGTCGAACACCGAGACGCCGCCCTGGTACCAGGACTGCACCATGATGTCCTTGCCCTTGACCGGGATCAGCGAGCCGTTGTGGGCCACGCAGTTCTCGTTCTCCGTGTTGATGCGCGGGATCTTGTAGTACGACTGGAACTTCAGCTCCGTCTTCCCGTGCTTGCCCTTGCCCTTCTTGATGTCGTAGATGCCGTTGGCACCGAGCTCCGGCGCGAACTCGCCGGTGCAGGTCGCGAGGCCACCGCCGCCGAGCTCGTCCGTGAAGACGACCTTGGTCGCGTCGTTGTTGAACGTGGCCGAGTGCCAGAACGCGAAGTTCTCGGTGTCCCGCACCTGCGCGATGACCTTCGGACGCTCCCGGTCCTTGATGTCCATGAGGATGCCGTCACCCATGCACGCACCGGCCGCCAGGTCGTACTTGGCGTAGGTGGTGATGTCGTGGCAGCCGCTCGTGGTCGAGGCGCTGCGGTCCGGGTCGCCCTCGTAGCCGCCGTCCGGGAAGAGGACGGGCGTCGACACCAGCGTGGCCTTCGTCGGCTGCTTCACCGGGATCTTCACGATCGAGATGAAGTCGTGCGGCGGCTGGCAGTCGGGGAAGGTCGCGTTGGGCGAGTACGACGAGACGTACGCGTACACGTCCTTGCCGTTCTTCGACGGCGCCAGGGAGTGGGTGTGCGAGCCGCACTCCGTCTCGATCGACTTCACGTAGCGCGGCGAGAGCGGGTTGGAGATGTCCCAGACCTTGATGCCCTCCCACGCGTCCTTCTCCGTGGCGGGCATCGAGGTCGAGCTGCAGGAGTCGTCACTGCGGGACGAGTCCGTGGACAGCACCAGGATGTTCTTGTAGACGGAGACGTCGTTCTGCGAGCCCGGGCAGTAGACCTGGACGACCTGCTCCGGGTCGGTCGGGTCGGACAGGTCGTAGACGGTGAAGCCGTCGTAGTTGCCCGCGTAGGCGTACTTGCCCTGGAACGCGATGTCGGACCCCGTCCCCTGCAGCGCGCCGTTCTTCGGCTGGTTGCTGAGGTGGGTGATCTTGTACGACGCGGTCTCGCCCGGCGGGACGTCCGGATCCGCGACGGACGCCGACGCCGCGGGACCCGCGAGGCCCACGGCCGCTGCGGCGAAGATCGCCGTCAGGGCGACACCGGCGGCGCCCCGCGCACGTGATCGGGTAAAGGTTGGACGACGCACAGGCGTCACACCTCCTAGATCGGTTGAGGGCAGTGTTGCTCACAGGGACCTCTCAGGACCAGGACTTTCGCGATCTTTAACATGGTGGTGACAAAACACCACCTAGCCCCCGGAACCGGCGGCGACCCGCTCGCGGCACTTGGTAGATTCCGGCGATGACGTCGCGCGACGGTCACCGGAACCCCATCGGACGGCCAGCCGGCGACACGACCGTGAGCCCGGACGAGAGGACCGCCGTGGGAAAGCTGACAGGGGCCGGACGCCGATCACTCACCCGGATCGCAGCGCTCGGCCTGGCCGTGCTCGGGCCCGCACTGCTGCTCACCGCCTGCACGGCGGACGAGGAGCCCGAGGCGACCCCGACCCCGAGCTCCGTCGTGGTGCAGCCGGGCGGGCCCGGTGAGCCGAACACGACGATCGCGCCGGAGGACTACGAGGGCGCGCCCGACGGGGCCCCGTTCACGAAGGCCGACGCCACGTTCCTCACCGACATGGTGTGGCACCACGACCAGGCCATCCAGATGTCCGTGCTCGCCCCGGAGCGTGCGGAGTCGGATCAGCTCAAGACGTTCGCCGAGCGCATCGACGTGGTCCAGGCCAGCGAGATCGACCTCATGACGAGCTGGCTGGAGGAGAACGACTACCCCGTGCCGCTGACCGCCAAGGGAGGCGACGGCTCCGGCCCGCGCGCCCCGGGGCACGGGCACGACGGCGCGATGCCCGGCATGCTGACCGACGCCGAGATGGGGGCCCTCGAAGACGCGTCCGGCGCCGAGTTCGACCGGCTCTACCTCGAGGGCATGATCCGGCACCACGAGGGCGCCCTCACGATGTGCAAGGAGGTCGCGGCCGAGGGCAGCCAGGAGCGCGTGCTCGAGCTGGCCAACAACATCGCGGCCGACCAGGCCGCGGAGATCGACCGCCTGCGGCAGATGCTCGACGCCCTGTAGCCCGGCTCGACGCCTGTAGCCCGGGTACGACGGCGGCCGGTCCGTCAGGGCGTCGGGGTCAGCTCGCGCGCCGCCGCAGCAGGATCAGGCCTGCGACGGCGAGCAGGAGGCCGACCGCCGCCGCGAGGATGACGACGATGCCGAGCGGGCCGACGATCGCGTCCTCGACCTCGCTGGAGAGCTGACCGCTCCCCGCCGAGAGCCGCTCCGACCCGGACGCCAGGTCGGTGGTCCCGGACGCGAGCTCCGCCGACCCGTCGGCCAGCCGCTGCGTGCCGTCGGCGAGCGTCACCGCGCCGGCGGCCAGCTTCCGGGTCCCCGCGTCGAGCGTGCCGGTCCCGTCCGCGAGGGTGCGCGAGCCCGTGCGGGCGTCGCCGAGGCCGTCCCTGAGCGTGACCGAGCCGTCGGCCAGCCGCTGCGACTTCTCGACCTTGGGGACGACGCGGTCGCGCACCTCGACGATGCCGGCGCGGAGCGTGCCGGAGCCGTCGTGGAGGCGGGCCGACCCGTCGACGATCGCCCCCGAGCCCGCGGACAGCCGCTGGACGCCGGAGACGAGTGCGGGGGTCTGGCCCGCGAGCTCGGCGTTGCCGCCTGCGACCTCGGCCGAACCGTCGAGCAGGGCGGGCAGACCCCCCTTGAGCTTGCCGGTCCCTGCGGCCAGGGCCGCACTGCCGTCGGCGAGATCGGCCGTGCCGGAGACCAGCGCAGGCAGCTTCGCCCGCAACGTCCCCGTCCCGGCCGCGAGCTCGGAGCTGCCGTCGGCGACCTGGCCGGCGCCCGCCAGCAGCTCCGGCAGCGCCGCCCGCAGCGTGCCGGTGCCCGCCGCGAGCTCCGTGGTTCCTCCTGCGAGCTGTGCGGCCCCTGAGGTCAGGCCGGGAGTGCTCTCGGCCAGCTGAGCGTTGCCCCCTGCGACCTGCTGCACGCCCGCGACCAACACGGTGCTGCCCTCGTACGCGCTACCGACGCCGGTGACGTACTGCTGGATGCCCGGCGCGAGCTGGACGATGCCCGCCTGGAGCGTGGCCGAGCCGCCCTTGAGCCGCTCGGCCCCCGCGGCGAGCTCGTTGGCCCCGGCCTCGAGGGGAGCGATCCCGTCCGCGACCTGGGCGACCCCCGTGGACACCTGAGCGGTGCCGCCGGCGACCTGCTGGGCTCCTGCCGAGACGGCCTGCGCGCCCGCCTCCAGGTCGCCGAGGCTGCCCGCGAGCCCGGAGGCGCCGGCCTGGGCCTGCGACGCGCCCGCGGCCACCTGGCCCGCGCCGGCCGCGAGGTCACCCGAAGCCGCGGCCAGGCCCTGGAGCTGTGCCTTGAGCGCCGGGTCCTCGACGGATCCGGCCAGGGCCCCGAGCTGCTGCTGGAGACCCTGGTTGCCGGTCCTGACCTGGTTGGCGCCGTCGACCAGACCACCGATGCTCGTGGCCAGCTGCCCGGCCCCCTTCTGGGCCTGGCCGGCACCGGTTGCCACCGGCGCTGCGCCGTCGGCAACCTGCTTCGCGCCCGCCGCGGCAGCGGCGGCGCCCTCCTTCAGCGCGGGCATCCGCGAACCCAGCTGCGCGAGGCCGCCGGCGATCTGGTCGGCCCCCGCGTCGAGCGTCGCGGCGCCCGAGGCGACATCGCCCGCCCCGGCACGGACCGCGTCCGTCCCGTTCAGGATCGCACCGTTGTTCGCGACGAGCTGCGACAGGCCACCGTT
The DNA here is from genome assembly GCF_013004695.1 of Promicromonospora citrea. Taxonomy (GTDB): domain Bacteria; phylum Actinomycetota; class Actinomycetes; order Actinomycetales; family Cellulomonadaceae; genus Promicromonospora; species Promicromonospora citrea. The sequence continues at coordinate 21,291 of NZ_JABEMG010000035.1, read as the reverse complement.
GAGGCTCTGGCTCCCTGCCAGCGCCTGGCTCGAGCCGGCCGCGAGCCGCTCAGCCGCTGAGTGCACCTGTCCGGCGCCGACCACCAGATCCTGCGACCCGGCGGCAAGCCGCTTTGCCCCTTCGTCCAGCGGCGTCACGCCCTCGCCGACCCGCTCGACACCGGCACGCAGCACACCCGACCCCGCGGCAAGCCGCTGCGCGCCGGCGTCGAGCGGCCTCACGCCGTCGCTCACCTGGACGACGCCGGCCTGGACGAGTGCTGACCCCGCCGCCAGCTTCCGCGCCCCGGCGTCCAGCGGGGTCACGCCGTCGCTCACTCGCACGACACCGGCCGCGACCAGGGCCGAGCCGTCCGCGAGCCGCGCCGTCCCGTCGGCGAGCGCCGGCGCCTTCGAGCTCACGGTCGCAAGGCCCGCGTCGAGCTCCTCGGCGCCCGCGTTCAACGTCCCCAGCCCGTCGTGGATCGCGGTCGACCCCGCCGTCAGCCGCAGCGACGCGTCCGCGAGGTCGGCGACGTCGGTCGCCGTCTCGGCGGTGCCGTCGGCGATCTTCTTCGAGCCGTCGTGCAGCTTGACCATGCCCTCGCTCAGCTCGGACGCACCGGAGTCGAGCTTTCCCGTCCCTTCGGCGAGCTGCTCGACGCCGGGCACCACGTCGTCCTGCACGCCCGCGTTGAGCTGTTCGGCACCGGAGCCGAGCTCGCCGACGCCCGACACCAGCCGGTTCTGGATGCCGTCGTTGAGCTCGCCCGCGCCGTCCGCCAGCCGGAGAGCACCGCCTGCGACCTCGCCCTGGAACAAGAGCATCATCGCGGTGGCCACGATCGCTCCGACGAAGAGCGTCGCGACCCCCACCGCGGTCAAGATCGTGGGTCCTGGTCCTGGTCGTGGTGCTCGGGATGCATGATGCTGCGTCATCGTCCACCTCTCGTGCCGCGCGCGTCGTCGTGCGCGGACGTCGTCCGACCGGCGTCCCCCCAGCCGCCGGGCCCGCCACCGTCGGCGGGCAGAAAGCCCGACATGGCGGGCATCTGGGCCGAAGGTACCCGCGGAAAGCGCTCGACGGGAGCCGCTACTGATGACAACTCAGTAAAACCACCCAAAGATCACCCGCTCCCGTCGGAGGCGCTGATCAGCCCAGGGAGGCGTCCACGGCCGCGGCGGAGAACCGGTCGTCGACGGCGACCCGCGCGAGCCCCACCGGCACCGCGTCCGGCCCGAGCACCGCCGGCCGCACGCGCAGCCGGGCCGTCGCGCGCGGCTGGGCACCCGCGTAGACACCCGCACGGACCCCCGCCATGACGGCGGGCACGGCGAGCTCGCCCGCCACCACGAGGTCGGCCGGGTTGAGCACGCCGACGAGCACAGCCAGCACGCGCCCGACGAGCCCCGCCGCCCGGTCGAGCTCCGCCGTGACGAGCGGGTCCCCGCGCTCGGCCAGCGCCTGCACCTCCGCGAACGACGTGACCTCCGCCCCCGCCTCGGCCAGGCGCCGCAGCAGCGCGGCACCACCGGCCTCCGCGGCGAGGCACCCGCGCCGACCGCACCGGCAGACGGCGTCGCCGCCCACGTCGACGTGCCCGATGTCGCCGGCCCCGCCGTCGGTCCCCCGGTAGATCCGGCCGTCGACGACGAGGCCCGCTCCGAGGTATCCCGATGCCTTGACCAGCACGAACGGCTGCGGCGGCCCGCTACGGCCCGCGGCCAGCTCGGTGTACTCGCCGTACGCGGCGGCGTCGGCGTCGTTCTCGACGTGCACCGGCACGTCGAACCGGGTTCGCACGGTCTCGACCACGGGCCACCCGCCCCAGCCCGGCAGAAGCGGCGGGTCGGACAGCCGGTGGTCGTGCGGGTCGACCGGGCCGGGCACGGACAGCGCGACGGCGCCCACGGCGGTGCGCGCGATCCCCGCCCCGGCGAGCAGCACGTCGAAGCCGTCGAGCAGGCTCGGGAGCACGGTGTCCGGCCCCGCTGCGAGGTCCACGGGGAGCGTCGTACGGGTGAGCAGGACACCGTGGGGATCGACGACGGCGAGCGCCGCGGCGTCGGGCGGCGCCGCGGGGCGAGCCTGCGCTGGGCGCCGCGCGGGCGCCGCGAGCTCCAGGTCGGCGACGAGCACGAGCGAGTCCCGCGGGTCGAAGACGAAGCGCTCGGCGCGCCGCCCGCCGGTCGCGCCGGCGTCGCCCGCCGCCCGGATGATGCCCGCGGCCAGGAGGGCGTCGATCCGCTGCGCCACCGTGACGCGGGACAGGCCCGTCGCGTCGAGCACCTCGGTGCGCGTCGTCGCGCGTCCGTTCCGGATGAGCTGCAGGATCTCGCCCGCGCCTGCTGCCACGTTCTTCCTCGGTTCCTTGCTCGTCCTGCCGGGGCTCGTGCTCCCGGATCGCACCCGACGGGCGGTCAGCCCTTGTCCGCCCCGGCGGTCAGCCCCTCCGTGAGGGCCCGCTCCGCCACGCCGTACAGAATCACGATCGGCACGGTGAGGAGCACGCTGCCCGCCATGAGGACGGTCTTGGAGACCTCCTGCCCGTCGGCGAGCCGGGTCAGCCCGAGCGACACCGTCCACAGGTCCTGCTTCGCCGAGAGGAACAGGAGCGCGAACAGGAACTCGTTCCACGCGATCATGAAGGAGTAGAGCGCTGTCGACATGATCGTCGGCATCGCGAGCGGCACGGTGATCCGGGTGAGGATCTGCAGCCGGGAGGCGCCGTCGATGACCGCGGCCTCGTCGATCGACTCGGGGATGCCGGTGAGGTAGTTGCGCAGCATGTGCACGGAGACCGGCACGGTGAGAGCCACGTAGGCGATGACGAGGCCGACGAGCGACGACCCGAGCCCGAACACCTGGAAGCCGACGAACACCGGCACGGCGATGATGATCGTCGGGAACAGGTAGACCGCGAGGAACAGCCACGAGACCTGCGTGCGCCCGGCGAACCGCAGGCGCGTGAGCGCGTACGACGCCGGCACGACGAGCAGCACGGTGAGCGCCGACGCGGCGACGGCGACGACGGCAGAGTTGCGCATGAACCGCGCGAACCCGTAGCCGCCGTCCTGCTCCGAGGCCAGGACCTGACGGTACGTGTCCGTCGTGAGGCGCTCGAGCGCCGGGAGCACGCGCAACGGGTCGCGCAGCAGGTCGTCGATGCGCACGAAGCTCAGCGACAGCATGTAGACGAACGGCACGACCGTGGCCAGCACGAGGGCGACGATCACCACGGCACGCAGCACCCGCAGCACGCGGGTCTGTCCGGCCACCGTGCTCATGACGCCTCCCTGTTCCGCGCGGTCAGCCGGAGGTAGACCGCGAGCGCGACGCCCAGGAACACGGCCATCACGGCGGCCGTCGCGCTCGCACCTCCGATGTCGCTCGACCCGGTGAGCTGCTCGAACACCCGCACCGACGCGACCTGCGTGCCGGCGGCGCCGCCGGTGAGCAGGTACACGTCGTCGAACTCGTTGAACGCCATGACCATCCGGAACAGCACGAGCAGAGCGATCGTGGGCAGCAGCTGCGGCAGCACCACGAACCAGAACTTCTGCAGCGGCGTCGCCCCGTCGACGACGGCGGCCTCCTCGATCTCACGGCTGAGGCCGGTGAGGGCCGCCCCGAGGAACATGAAGGCGAACGGGAAGTACCGCCAGATGTCGTAGACGATGACCGTGAGCAGTGCCGTGGGCGCCGACGACAGGAAGTTGACCGGGTGCTCCCACCCGAGCACCTGGGTGCCGAACGCGTTGACGACGCCGTACTGCGGGTTCAGCGCCACCTGCCACACGAACGTGGTCGCCACGACCGGCGCGACGTAGGGCAGGAGCATGACGGCGCGCAGGGGCGCCCGGAAGCGGAACCGTTCCCGGAACGCGAGCGCCGCGACGAGCCCCACCGTGATGGACCCGACCGTGGTCGCGACCGAGTACTCGACGGTGGTGAGCAGCGACCGCCAGAACCCGGGAGCCGCGAGGACGTCCGCGTAGTTGTCGAGCGTGAGCTCGTTGAACAGGCCGTTGCGCGCCACGTCGACGTACCGCGCGTCCTGGAACGACAGCACGACCGTCCACACGATCGGCAGCACGATGATCGCGGCGACGACCAGGGTCACCGGCACGACCAGCGCGATCCCGTCCCGGTTCTCGTACCCCCGCAGCCTCGAGCCCACGCCCGCTCCTCAGTCGCGCTCGGCGATCTCCGCGACCGCGTCCTGCATCGCGGTCTGCGCCGCGGCCGCGTCGGTGCCGCCGGAGCCCAGGTCGGCCGCCGCCTTGGCGAGCGGCAGCTCGCTCGTGAGCGGGCCGAGGATGGCGCCCTGTCCCTGGGGCAGGGCCCAGCGGTCGGCGGACTCGGGTGCCGCGGCGAGCGTGTCGGTCACCTCGGCGGGCCAGACGTCGGAGAACGCCGCCTTCTCGTCGACGCCGATCTCCAGCCCCGCCCACGCCTCGGTGTACTGCGCGGGGTCGTCCGCCGTGCCGGTGCGCACGGGCACCTTGCCCTCGGGCGCCATGCCCAGCCAGTCCACGTACCGGTCGGACATCATGTACGCGACGAAGTCCGTGACCTCCGGGTCCGCGCCGTCGGTGATGCCCCAGGAGACGAGCTCGACGTAGCCCGCGGCGTCGCCGCCCGCGGACGGCCCTTCGACCACGGGCACCACGCCCGTGTTCTCGGCGAGCCAGCCCGGGTCGCCGGCGCACTCGTCGCACGACGGCGTGAACTCCTCCCGCAGGCCGGCCAGCTCGTCCAGCAGGAACGAGGACCAGACGGTCATGGCCGCCTGCCCCGCGAAGTAGGTCGCCCGCGTCGACTCGACGCCCTGCGTGCCGTCGGGCGAGTGCTCCCCGGCCAGGTCGGCGTACAGCTCGACGGTCTCGGTGCAGGCGGGCGTGTCGAGCGACGCCGCGCCGGAGTCGTCGACCAGCTCGCAGCCGTTGCCCTGGGCCAGGAACTCGAGCGTCTGCTGGGTGAACGGGTCGGCCGCATCCGTCGCCAGCGTGATGCCGTGGCGGCCGTCGCCCGTCAGCTCCTCCGCGGCCGTGCGCAGGGCCTCGTACGTGGTGGGGGGCTCGAGGCCCGCCTCCTCGAACAGGTCGGTGCGGTAGTAGACCATCATCGGCCAGGCGTCGGACGGCACGGCGAGCAGCTCGTCACCGTCGCTCGTCAGCTCGAGCGCGACGGACGAGAACGTGTCCTCCCCCAACGTCTCGACGACCTCGGCCGCGGCGTCCCGGTCGAGGTAGCCGTCGCGGTCGAACGAGCGCACCAGGCCTGGGCTGATCGCGTTGACGACGTCGGGCATGTCCTCGCCGGAGAGCGCGGCGGCGGACAGGAGCTGGGAGACCTGGTCCTCCTCGACCGGCACGAGCTCGGTCTCGACCCCCGCGTCCTGCGCCCAGGCGTCCATCGCCTCCTGCTGGACGGCGAGCCGCTCGGGCTGGGTCTCGACCGTCCACACGGTGATGACGTCGTCGGCCTCGGCGCCGCCGCTGCCGCAGCCGGTGAGGGCCAGGGCCGCGGCGCCCGCCGCGGTCATCGCTGCCGCGTACCGCGCCCGGCGGTGCTGGTTCCAGGGCATCTTCCGGGACATCGCATCTCTCCTCGCCGTCGAGTGAGTGGAGCCGACACTTATGTCTAGCCTACTGTCAAAAGATGCACAAGGACTTTCGGGAAGACGCCGCCGACGCCGCCGCCCGGGTGCTCGACACGAACTGGACGGGCCGCTACACGGTGCCCGCGACGGGGCTGTACCCGCACCAGTGGAGCTGGGACTCGGCGTTCGTCGCGATCGGCACGCGGCACCGGAACCCCCGGCGGGCGCGGGCCGAGCTGGTCAGCCTCCTGGAGGCGCAGTGGGACGACGGCCGTGTGCCCCAGATCGTCTACGACCTCGACCGCGGCGACGACTACGCGCCGGGACCGGACTTCTGGGCGGGTGTCCGGGGCGCCCCGCGACCGGCGTCCGGCCTCGTGCAGCCGCCTCTGCACGCCTGGTCGGCGTGGCTGGTGCACTGCGCCGACCCGGCGGGGTCCACGGCGGAGGGCTTCCTGCACCGGGTGTACCCGCGTCTCGTCCGCTGGCACGCCTACCTGCACGACCGGCGGGCGGGTGCGGCGGGGCTGCCGGTGATCAAGCACCCGTGGGAGAGCGGCACGGACAACTCCCCGCTGTGGGACGTCGCCCTCGAGCGGGTGCCGCCGCGGGCCCGCACCCCGATCCGTCGCCCCGACCTGCAGCACGCCGGCACGGGCGAACGGCCCGGCGCGCGCGACTACCGGCGGTACTACCGCCTCGCCGAGACGTACCGCGACGCCGGGTGCGCCGACGACGTCGCGATCGGCTTCGCCATGGTCTGCCCGCTGTTCTGCTCGGTGCTCGCGGTGGCGGAGCTCGCGCTGGGACGGGTGGCGGCAACACTGTCCGCCGTGGACGGTGGCGCGACCGAGAGCGACCCGGGAGGGCACGTCGCCGCAGCCGCCCGGCTCGTGGCCGCGCTGGACAGCCACCTCTGGGACGACGAGCTCGGCCTCTACGTGGCGCTCGACGACACGACGGGCGAGCCCGTCGGCCGAGCGACGGTCAACGGCCTGGTCCCGCTCCTGCTCGCCGCGGCACCGACCCCGGCCCTCGCGCCCGGCCGGGCAGAGCGTCTGGTGGCGACGCTGACGGGCCCCGGGTTCCTCGGGGGCGGCCGCTACCTCCCCAGCACCTCGCGCCTCGACCCGGCGTTCGACCCCGCCCTGTACTGGCGAGGTCCGGCCTGGTTCAACATGACCTGGCTGCTCCGCCGCGCCGTGTGGGCGCTCGGGCGGCACGACCTCGCGGCCCGGCTGGACGAGCAGACCACCCTCGCCGTACCCGAGCGGTTTCCGGAGTACGTGGACCCGGACACGGGCGCCGGCCGGGGGACCCGCCAGTTCTCCTGGAGCGCGGCGCTGAGCCTCGACGCCCTGCTCGCGGACGAGCGCGCGGTGCTGCCCCACCCGGCTCCACCTCGGCCTCCGGCCCCTGCCCGGACCTGAGCCCGGCCCCTTGGCCGCACCGAGCCGATCTCGCCGGCCGCGCGGGCACAGGCACGAGACACCACCGACACACCGAGGCCCCGACCCCCTCGCGGGGGCCGGGGCCTGGGGTGATCAGCTCACACAGTCGGGGACTGCGCTCAGCCGGCGACGACCTTCACGTCGATCTTGGCCGACACCTCGGGGTGCAGGCGGATCGCCACGGTGTAGTCACCGGTCGCCTTGATGGACTGACCGAGCTCGATCTTGCGCTTGTCGACCGAGGGGCCACCGGCAGCGGCGACCGCACCGGCGATGTCCGCCGTCGTCACCGCACCGAACAGACGGCCACCGGGGCCGGCGTTCGCCGTCACGGTCACCGGCTTCGCGGACAGCGAGTCGGCCAGGGCCTTCGCCTCGTCCAGCGACGCGATCTCGCGGCTCTTGCGAGCCTTGCGGATCGCGTTGATGTCGGCCTCGGCGCCCTTGGTCCAGGGGGTCGCCAGCGAACGCGGGATGAGGAAGTTACGGGCGTACCCGTCCTTCACCTCGACCACGTCGCCGGGCTCGCCCAGGCCGGTCACCTCGTGGGTCAGGATCAGCTTTGCCATGGTTTCCGATCCCTTCCTCAGCGAGCCGTCGACGTGTACGGCAGCAGGGCCATCTCGCGGGCGTTCTTCACGGCCTTCGCGATCTGACGCTGCTCCTGCACGGAGACGCCGGTGACGCGGCGGGCGCGGATCTTCCCCCGGTCGGAGATGAACTTACGCAGCAGCGCCGTGTCCTTGTAGTCGATGTTGGCGATCTTCGCCGACTTCAGCGGGTTGATCTTCTTCTTGGGCTTGCGCACCACAGGCTTCGCCATGGTGTTGCTCCTTCGTCAGGTGCTGCCCGCCGGCCTGGCACGGCCGGACGAGCGAAAAAGTGAACGGGTGGTGCCGATCAGAACGGCGGGTCGTCCGAGAACGCACCGCCGGACGACGCCGGGCCTGCCGTGGCCCACGGGTCGTCGTTGCTCTGACCGCCACCGGACGAGCTGAATCCTCCGGCGTTGCCCTGGCCGCCTCCGTTGAAGCCGCCACCGCCACCGCCACCGAAGCCGCCGCCACCCGAGCGCTGGGCGCGGGTGACCTTGGCCGTGGCGTAGCGCAGGGACGGACCGATCTCGTCCACCTGCAGCTCGACGACGGTGCGCTTCTCGCCCTCACGGGTCTCGTAGGAGCGCTGGACCAGGCGGCCCTGCACGATGACGCGCGTGCCCTTGGTCAGCGACTCCGCGACGTTCTCCGCGGCCTCGCGCCAGATCGAGCAGCGCATGAACAGGGTCTCCCCGTCCTTCCACTCGTTGCTCTGGCGGTCGAAGGTCCGCGGGGTCGACGCCACCGTGAAGTTGGCGACCGCCGCACCAGAAGGGGTGAAGCGCAGCTCGGGGTCCCCCGTGAGGTTCCCGATCACTGTGATGACAGTTTCACCAGCCATGCCAATTCCTCGATTCAGTCGACGTTCCGTACGCGGTATCCGGGTTCGCGGTGAATGCAACCACGAGACACTGACACACGCGCGGGCGCGCAGGGTCCGGAGGGTTCAGTTCAGTGCGGACGACTCACTTGTCGCCGGTGCGCAGGATCTTGGTCCGGAGCACGACCTCGTTGAGGCCGAGCTGGCGGTCCAGCTCCTTGGCGGTCGCGGACGACGCGGTGAAGTCGACGACGGCGTAGATGCCCTCGGACTTCTTCGCGATGTCGTAGGCGAGACGGCGGCGCCCCCAGATGTCCACCTTGTCGACGGAGCCACCCTCGGTCGTGATGACCGACAGGTACTTGTCGAGCGACGGGGCGACGGTGCGCTCCTCGACCTCCGGGTCCAGGATCACCATCAGCTCGTACTGACGCATGTGTCTACCCACCTCCTCTGGTCTCAGCGGTCACGGTCGTTCCGTGACAGGAGGGTTCACAGCAAGGACCAAGCCTACCGGTCCCGTGCCCGAGGAGCAGAATCGGCCGGGGAGAGACCCCTCACAACGCCCGGGCACGGCCGAGGGGCCGTCCCCCGGCAGGAGACGGCCCCTCGGCCACGCGGACTAGTCGCCCCCGCCGGGGCCACCGCCGCCACCACCACCGCCACCGCCACCGCCGGGGCCGCTCGGCTCACCGGTCGGGAGGCCGATGCCCGGGCCCGACGAGACGACGATGCGCACCCGGCTGCCCTCGGGCACCTCGGTGCCCTCGCCCGGCTCGGTCCGGATGACGACGCCCTGCCCGACGTCCTCCGACGCCTCGTACACGACCTCCGGCTGCAGCCCGGCGTTCTGGACCCGCGCCCGCGCGCTGCCCTCGTTGCTGCCCACCAGGCCGCCCGGCACCTTCGTGGTCCGCTCGCGCGGGCCGGTGGACACCTCGAGGCGGATCTCCGTGCCGCGGGGCACCTGCTGGCCCGCCTGCTGCACGGAGAGCACCGTGCCGCGCGCCGCCTCGTTCTCGACGTCCACGATGACGGGCGGCAGACCGAGCCCGGAGAGCCGCGCCATGGCCGCGGCCACCTGCTGGCCGATCAGGTCGGCCGGGACGGTCACGAGCGCCTCCGGCGTGTTCGACGGCGACGGCGAGGTCGACGGCGAGAACGAGGGCTCGGGGGCCGGCGGCTCGTACTCGGGGAACTGCTCGACCTCCATGCCCTCCGTGATCTGGCCCATGTAGTGCGCCCAGGCGGTGACCGGCCAGGTACCACCGGTCACGTTCTGCCACTCGCCGAACGGGCTGATGGTCTCCTCGCTGCCGCCCTCGCCCTGCTGGTAGAGACCCACCACGGTGGTGAGCTGCGGGATGTAGCCCGCGAACCACGCGGCCTTGTTGTCGTTCGTCGAACCCGTCTTGCCCGCGACGGGGCGCGGCGTGCCGTCCGGGCCGACCAGCTCGGAGGCCGGCTTGCCGGAACCCTCCGTGACCACGTGCTGCAGCGCGTAGGTCGCCTTGGTCATGACCTCGGGCTGGATGGCGCCCGCCGTCGGCGGCGCCGAGAACTCGTGGACCAGCTTCTCGCCGTCCCTCACCTCGGTCACGATGTGCGGCGTCGTGCGCGTGCCCTGCGCCGCGAACGTCGAGTAGGCGCGCGCGATGTCGACCGCGCGCACCGGCTCGGTGCCCAGCACGTTGGACAGGTACGAGTTGGTCGAGTCCTGGGGGATGCCCGCGCGGATGGCGACGTCCTGCGACTTCTCGGGGCCGATCTCCACGTTGAGCTGCGCGTACACGGTGTTCACCGAGTCGGCGGTCGCCTTGACCAGGTCGATCTCGCCGAACGACTCGCCGCCCGTTCCGGGTGCGCCGAAGTTCGTGAGCTCCTTGTCCGGCTGCCCTGGCCCGTCGTTCCAGCCCGGGATCTTCATGGGGCTGTTGCCGACGTAGCGCTCGTTCAGCTCGTGGCCCTCCTCGAGCGCACCGATCAGGGTGAACGGCTTGAACGTCGAGCCGGCCTGCGCCTTGCCGTCGGTCGCGGCGTTGAACTGGTTCTTCGCGTAGTCCCGCCCGCCGTACAGCGCGCGGATCGCGCCGTCCTTCGGATCGATCGACACGATGGAGACGGAGAGGCCGTCCGCCGCCTTGTTCTCGCCCTCGCGCGGGATGGTGTTCGCCGTCTCGACGGCGGCCTTCTGCCAGGCCGGGTTGATCGTCGTGTGGATCTCGTAACCGTTCTTGAGGAGGTCGTCCTCGCTGATCCCCTCGGCCGCGAGCTCCTTGCGGACCTCCTCGAGCAGGTAGCCCACCTGGCCCGCGCGGGTCGGCGGCTTGTACTCGACCGGCTCGGGGAAGGTGGCCTCGGCGCGCTCCTGCTCGGTGATCACGCCCTGCGCGGCCATGTTGCGCAGCACGCGCTCCCACTTGACCTCGGCGATCGCTCGCGACTCCTCGCCGAACCGGGGGTCCCAGTAGGACGGCGAGGGGATGATGCCCACCAGCATCGCCGTCTCCGAGACGGTCAGCTTCGCGGCCGGCTTGTTGAAGTACGCCTTCGCCGCCGCCTCGAACCCGTAGGCGCCACGCCCCAGGTAGATGCTGTTGACGTAGCCCTCGAGGATCTCGTCCTTGCTCTTCGCCCTGTCCACCTTGAGCGCCAGGACGGCCTCACGGAACTTGTCGGCGTACGACGTCTGGCCGGGCTCGAAGTACGTGTTCTCGACGTACTGCTGCGTCAGCGTGGACGCGCCCTGGCGCTGACCGCCGGTCACGTTGCTCACGAACGCGCGCACGATGCCCAGCGGGTCGACGCCGATGTGGTCCCGGAAGTTCTGGTCCTCCGAGGCCAGCACGGCCTCCGGGATGTAGTCGGGCAGCTCGTCCAGCGGCCGGATCGTCCGGTCGACCGCGGCGAACTTGCCCATGACCTTGTCGTTCGCGTAGTAGACCGTGGTGGTCTCTGAACCGATCTCCGGCCGCTCCGCGGGTACGGGCCAGCCGATCCAGGCCGCCGTGAACACGCCGATGCCGAGCGACAGCCCCGTCAGCAGGGTGCCGACGACCACCCGCCAGGACGGGACCCAGGCCCGCAGCCCCGTGTGGTTCGGCCGGGGATAGTTCCAGATCGCCCGACGGCGCCGGGGAGCGTGCGGCCAGATCGGAGACTCACTCCTGTTCGCCACGTCTTCCTCGTTCCTCGAATCCGTTCAGTGAGGGCACTGAACCGTCGAAACGATAGAGGATCGATGTTCGCGGCAAGTAGCACAAACGCGGTTTCTCTGTGTACGCCCGGTGTTCGGTCGACGAAGCCCCAGGCGTTCTACCAGCAGATATGGTGATATTCACCCGCTGGTCGGACCGCCTGGGGCACGACGTCAGCCGAAGATGCCACCCCCGCCGTCGTCGCCGCTCGGGTCGTCGGACGGCTCCGGGCCGGTCGAGACGACGAGCGTCACCTCGCTGCCCACCGGCACCTCTGCCCCCTCGCCCGGGTCGACGGAGACGACCCGGCCCTCGCGCACGGTGTCCGACGGCGCCTCGGTGACGACGGGCACCAGCCCGGCCGCCTCGAGCTGCGCGGCGGCGTCACCCTGGTCCCGGTTGGTCAGGCCCCACGGCACCGTCGTCGTCTCCTCCTCCTCGACGAGGGCGCCGTTGGAGACCTCGACGCGGACGGACGAGCCGACCTCGACCTCCTGACCCTCGCTCGCCACCGAGAGCACCGTGCCGACGTCCTGGTCGCTGTCGACGTCGACCTGCTCCGGCACGAGGCCGAGCCCCGCGAGCGTGGAGGCGACCTCGACGAACGGCCGCCCGACCAGGCCGGCCGGCACCATGACCGTCTCCTCGGGCTCCTCCGACGGGCTGGTCGACGGCGACGGCGAGCTCGTCGGCTCCGGCGGGGCCGGCGGCTGGTAGTCGGGGAACTCCTCGATCTCCATGCCTTCCGTCACCGTGGACATGTAGGCCGTCCAGGCCGACGTGGGCCAGGAGCCACCCGTCATCCACTCGTAGCCGCCGAACGGCTGGATCTGCTGGTACGAGTTCTGGTCGATGTCGTACTGGTACAGCCCGACCACGGTCGTGAGCTGCGGGATGAAGCCCGCGAACCACGCCGACTCCGTCTGCTGCGACGAGCCGGTCTTGCCCGCGACGGGCCGCCGCGTGCCGTCCGGGGTCGTGAGCTCCTGCGCCGCCGCGCCGGAGCCCTCCTCGACGACCTGCTGCAGCGCGTACGTCGTCGCGGCCATGACGTCCTCGTCGAACACGCGCTCGCTGGTCTTCGGCCCCTCGTAGACGAGGCCCTCGCCCTTCTTGACGGTGGTGACCATGTGCGGGGTCGTGCGGTAGCCCTGCGCCGCGATGGTCGAGTAGGCGTGGGCGAGGTCGACGTTGGTCACGTAGTCGGTGCCCAGCACGTTCGCGAGGTTGCTCTTGATCACGCAGCAGTCGTTCGTGTCGGGATTGTCGTCCGGGCGGGAGATGCCGAGGTCGTAGGCCACCTGGGCGGTCTTGTCGGCGCCGATCTCCTTGTTGAGCTGGCCGTACACGACGTTCACCGACTGCGCCGTCGCGTAGGCGAGGTCGATCCAGCCGAACGAGTCGTGGTCGAAGTTGCTCAGCGGCACGTCCGGACCGTCCGGCGTCTGCTTCCAGCCCTCGATGACCTTGCCGTCGGTGCTGTCGTACTTCTGCGTGAGGGGGATGCCTTCCTTCAGGGCGGCGATGAGCGTGAAGGGCTTGAACGTCGAGGCGCCCTGGGCACGGAAGGTCGCGGCGTTGGTCGGGTGCTCGGAGTAGTTCGGTCCGCCGTACATGGCCTTGATCTCACCCGTGCGCGGGTCGATCGAGGTCAGGGACGCGCGCGTGTACTTCCCGGCGTCCTCCGGCAGCTTCATCGCCTCGTTCGCCGCCGCCTGCATCGTCGGGTCGATCGAGGTGTGGATCTCGTAGCCCGCCTTGGTGAGCACCTCCTCCGAGATGTTCGCCCCGTCCGGGTCCGCCAGCTCCTTCGCCACCTGCTCCAGCAGGTACGCGGTCCGGTTGTCGCCCGACCCCTGCCGGTACTCGACGAGCTTCGGGTACTCGGCGGCGTCCCTGTCCTGCGCCGTGATGTAGCCCTCCTCGACCATGAAGTTCAGGGTGCGCTCCCAACGCGACGTCGCCTGCGCGGCCGCGGCCTCGCCCTGCCGCGGGTCCCAGTACGTCGGGTTGGGGATGATGCCCGCGAGGAACGCCGACTCGGAGATCGACATGTCCTTGGCCGAGTGGCCGAAGTACGCCTTCGACGCCGCCTCGATCCCGTACGCGCCGCGTCCCAGGTAGATGGTGTTGACGTAGCCCTCGAGCACCTGGTCCTTCGACTGCTGCTGCGTCACCTTGAGGGCGATGATCGCTTCCTTGAGCTTCGTGGCGTACGTCGCGTACTCGACCCCGACGTAGTAGTTCTCGACGTACTGCTGCGTCAGCGTCGACGCGCCCTGCCGGTCACCACCCGTGACGTTGTTGACCGCCGCACGGACGATGCCGAGCGGGTTGATGCCCATGTGGGTGCGGAAGCTCTGGTCCTCCGACGCGATGATCGCGTCGGTGACGTGCGAGGGCAGGTCCGCGAGCGACACGATCGTGCGGTTCTGCGCCGCGTACTTCCCCAACGGGGAGCCGTCGGCGTAGTACACCGTCGTGGTCTCCTCGCGGACCGTGTTCAGCTCGGCCGGGACGGGCACGCTCGCCCACGCGGCGACGAAGACGCCCGCCGCGAGGGAGCCGCCGGCGAGCAGCGTGCCGACCACGACGCGCCACGACGGGATCCAGGCCTTGAGGCCCGTGCGGTACGGGCGGGGGTAGTTCCAGATCCTCTGCCGGCGTCGGGGAGTGTGCGGCCAGATCGGAGGGGGACTCCAGTTCGACACGTCAGCCTCTTCCTCGGTTCGACTCGGCCCGGCCGCGGGGTGTGACGCACCCGTCGCGGTTGACCACGGGTCACCTTAGGGGATGTCGATGACTGCTCCGTCACACCGGTAGCACTCGCAACCGGCCCTGGACATTTCACCCCCCGCACTTCACATTTCGTCCACGTCCGGCACGACGGCGATTGCGCGGCCCACGAACGCCGCTCTATCCTCTCGATGTATCGAGTCGATACATCGGACGACATCGACCCGCCGGCCACCTCGCGGCGGACACGGGAGGAGGCCACCGTGCGCAGCCGTTCCGACGTGCTGGAGACCGCCGTCCTCGGTCTGCTCAACGAGTCCCCGCTGCACGGCTACGAGCTGCGCAAGCGGCTCAACCTCGTGCTCGGCTCGTTCCGCGCCCTCTCGTACGGCACGCTCTACCCGGCCCTGAAGAGCCTGGTCGCCCGCGGCCTCATCGCCACGGCGGAGAGCGAGCCGTCGCCGTCGGCGCGCAAGGCGAAGCCAGGGATCCCCGGACGCACCACCAAGCCGAAGCCCCTCGGACGGCGCCGCGTCGTCTACGAGCTGACCCACGAGGGCAAGGAGCACCTCCAGACGGTCCTGGCCAGCGCCGGCCCGGCCGCCTGGGAGGACGACAACTTCGACGTGCGGTTCGCGCTCTTCGCGCAGACCGACGCCGAGACCCGCCTCCGCGTGCTCGAGGGCCGGCGCACCCGGCTGACCGAGCGCCTCGAGGCGTACCGCGAGTCCACGGCGCACCCGCGTTCGCGGCTCGACGAATATGCGCTGGAGCTGCGGCGCTTCGGGCTCGAAAAGGTCGAGCGCGAGGTGCGCTGGCTCGACGGCCTCATCTCCACCGAGCGGGGACGCGCCGCGGCGCAGAACCGCCCGTCCTCGCAGGAACAACCGAAGAAGGAGCCAGGATGACCTCCATCCGCGTGGGCATCGTCGGCGTAGGGAACTGCGCCTCGTCCCTGGTCCAGGGCGTGCACTACTACCGTGACGCCGACCCGGCGGGCACCGTGCCGGGCCTCATGCACGTGCAGTTCGGCGACTACCACGTGTCGGACCTCGAGTTCGTCGCGGCGTTCGACGTCGACGCGAAGAAGGTCGGGTTCGACCTGGCCGAGGCCATCAACGCCTCCGAGAACAACACCATCAAGATCGCGGACGTCCCGCCCACGGGCGTGCTGGTGCAGCGCGGCCCGACGCTCGACGGGCTCGGCGACTACTACCGCGCCACGATCGACGAGTCGGCCAAGGAGCCGGTCGACGTCGTGGCGGCGCTGCGCGAGGCACAGGTCGACGTGCTCGTCTGCTACCTGCCGGTCGGCTCGGAGGAAGCGGCCAAGTTCTACGCGCGGTGCGCGATCGAGGCGGGCGTCGCGTTCGTCAACGCGCTGCCCGTGTTCATCGCGTCCGACCCCGAGTGGGCCGCGAAGTTCGAGGAGGCCGGGGTCCCGATCGTCGGCGACGACATCAAGTCGCAGGTCGGCGCCACCATCACCCACCGCGTGCTGGCCAAGCTGTTCGAGGAGCGCGGCGTCGTGCTCGACCGGACCTACCAGCTCAACGTCGGCGGCAACATGGACTTCAAGAACATGCTGCAGCGCGACCGGCTCGAGTCGAAGAAGGTCTCGAAGACGCAGGCCGTCACGTCCAACCTCACCGGCCCGCTGGCCGGCAAGAAGGACGACCGCAACGTACACATCGGCCCGTCGGACTACGTGGCCTGGCTGGACGACCGCAAGTGGGCCTACGTGCGCCTCGAGGGGCGTGCGTTCGGCGAGGTGCCGCTCAACCTGGAGTACAAGCTCGAGGTGTGGGACTCGCCCAACTCCGCCGGCATCATCATCGACGCCGTGCGGGCGGCCAAGATCGCCAAGGACCGCGGCATCGGCGGACCGATCCTCTCGGCCTCCACCTACTTCATGAAGTCGCCGCCGGTCCAGATGGAGGACACGGCGGGCCGCGCCCAGCTGGAAGCGTTCATCCGCGGCGAGGTCGAGCGCTGACGCGCTGACCTGCCACGAAAGATCTGTCACGAGAGACCGCAGGGCGCCTGCCCGGTGACCACCTCGTCGAGTCCCAGACCTCGACGTGGCGGTCGCCGGACAGGCGCCCCTCTGTTTCGCGGACCCCCCTGGTACCTCGAGGGCTACGACGCGGTCAGGCCGGCGTCGTCGACCCTCGTCCGGTCCGCGACGCTACTTGATCGGGTCCAGCTCGAAGTCGGTCACCACCGTGGCGCCCGCCTTCACCTTCGCCGAACCGACCTGCGGGACGTACCCGCTGGACGTGGCGATGAGCTGAGCCGTCTTCTCCGACTTGTCGAGCCAGTACTCGTAGACGCCGTCGGACCCGGTGACCAGGGTGACCGAGGAGAGCTTCCCGTTGACCTGGACGACGGAGTCGCCGAGCGACACCACCCCGTCCGGCGTGAAGCCACCCACGGTGCCCGAGAGCTTGCCCCAGCTCTTCGGCGGGTTCACCGTCAGCGAGACGTCGACCGACGGCGTCTCGTACGGCGTCGCCGCCTTGGCCTGGAGCGAGCCGGTGAAGGTGCCCGGCTGCGCCACGACACCGCTGAGCGACGCCGTGATCGTCTTGCTCTGGCCCGGCTGCAGCGTGAACTCCGCGGGGTCCACGGTGAGCCAGGTCAGGTCGCCGCCGGCGGTGTCACCGGAGACGTTCATGACGATGTGCATGTCGGGCCAGCCGATGGAGTCGGTGGTGGCCGGCTCCGCGATCCCGCAGTCGGTGGCGGCCAGGTACGACGGCGCGGACTGGCCCGCACCGTTCGACCCGATGTAGAACACGCCGCCGGTGGCCTGCTGGTTCGGCGAGACGACCTCGACCACGAGCGTGGCGCCCGCGGGCACCTCGCCCGTCACGGGCACCGAGACCATCGTCAGGGTCGACGCGGGGATGCTCAGCTCCGCCGTCCCGATCTCCGTCAGGTTGGCGAAGGTGAGGGTGCCGTCCAGCGTGTAGAGGTTGACCGTCAGGGTCTGGGCGGTGGCCTCCTCGATACCGAAGGACACCTCCGAGACCTCGAAGTCGTCGTCGATGCCGAAGTCGCTCAGCGTGAAGGTCCGCAGGAAGTGGTTCTCCGTGGTGCCCGCCAGGCCACCGCACGAGGCGGAGCTGAGGGCCACGATCTCCTGCGACGCCGAGTGGGTGATCGTCGTGGCGTTCGGCGCGACCGGGATGGACTCGGGCAGCACGCCCTCGCCCGCCGTGCCCTTGCCGGCGGCCTGGAGCTTCGCCGACCTGCCGCCGATGCCGGAGCCACCGAGCGAGGCCGACGGCTTGGTGGACTTGACCGTGGTGGCCTTGCCCTGCGGGTGCTGGATGGTCGCGAGGCCGTCCGTGCCCAGGATGTCGAAGCCGCCACCGGTGCCGGCGAGCTCGACGTCGGCCGGGGCCGAACCCTCGTTCTTCACGGTGAACCGCTTGGTCGTGGTGCTACCCAGCGGGATCGTGGCGGCGAGGGAGTCGGTGCTGACGGTGACGAGGCCGGCGGCGAGCGCCGCGTCGAACGTGCCGGTGGCCTCGGGGTCGAGGGTCACCGTGCCCGACTCGGACTCGTAGTCCGGCGCCGTGACCTCGACCGAGTACTCGCCCGGGAGGGCGATGGTCGAGTAGGTGCCGTCCGCGCCGGTGGTCGCGGTCCGGGTGACGCCGTCCGACGTCGCCGTGACCGTGGCGCCCTCGACGCCGTCACCGGTGTTGAGGTCGGTGACCGTGCCCTCGAGGAACGAGAGGACGGGCGCCGTGTAGGTGATCGACAGGTCCGACGAGATCGACGGGGTGCCGGACGAGTACTGCAGGCCGACCGTGCCGGCCTGGTTCTCGATGCCGACCGACGCCGAGTCGCCCTTGGCCGAGGTGGTGTCGGTGACGTCGCCGTAGCCGAAGACGACGCTGCCGTCCTCGACGAGCGTGACCGAGAAGCTCAGGCGGTCGGTCGCCGGGCTGTACTTGCGCACGTTGCGCCACTCGACGACGAACGCGTCCTTGCCGTCGACGGTCGTCTCGCCCGTGTACAGGCCGGCGTCACCGTCGAGGACCAGGTCGTCCCAGAAGGGGAACAGGGCGGCGTTGGGCACCACGCTGTTCGGGATGGTCGTGTTCGAGTACGACGTGCTGGCCGCCAGGAAGTTCAGGTGGCCGTTCGACGTGACGAACGCGGAGTCGTAGCTCTCGCCGTAGTAGGGGAAGGCGAAGGGCAGGTCGAGCGAGGTCTGCACGTCGTCGCCCGTGAGCGAGGACTCGGTGTCACCCTGCAGGTACTCGCCCGTGGTGGTGGCGCAGGAGTAGCCGAAGTCGTCGGTCACCGCGGTGATCTCGACGGGCACGTCCTCCGCGCCGTCGACCACGACGTCACCCTCGTACGGAGCGGCGCAACCGCCCGTCTCGACGCTCAGGGTGTAGGTGCCCTCGGGGACGTCGGCGAAAGCGAAGGTGCCGTCCGCGCCGGTGGTGACGTCCTCGAAGTGGCTGCCGAGGCTGACCGGGACGCCCACGACCGGGTCGCCCGACCCGGCGTAGGTGACCGTGCCCGTCACGGCGTGCGACGGGGCGGCCTCGAGCGAGAGGGAGACGTCGACGGTCTCGTCCTCGGTGACGGTGACGGAGGTCGGCGCCGAGGGCAGGTAGCCGAAGGCGGACGCCGACACGGAGTAGTCGCCGGTGGCGACGCGCGCGGAGAAGGTGCCGTCGGTGTCCGTGCTGACGGTGCGGTCCCGGTCGCCGTCGATGGTGACGTCGGCGTTGGCGATCGGGTCGCCGTCGGCGTCCGTCACGGTGCCGGCGACGTAGCCGGTGGCGCCGATCGGGGCGGCGTCGATGAGCGCGGCGAGGTCGAGCTTGCCCTCGCCCCAGACGTTGTTGTTCTCGGCGGTACCACCGCAGGTGGTGTCGTCGGTGTCCACGGCGGCCTCGTTGAGCAGCGCCTGCGTGCCCTCGATGTCGCCGACGAGCGCGGGAGCGGCGCTCCACAGGACGGCCACGGCGCCCGCGAGGTGCGGGGTCGCCATCGACGTGCCGTTGAAGGCGGCGTACCCGTCACCGGGGACGGCCGAGCGGACGTTCACGCCGGGGGCGGAGATGTTGGGCTTGACCAGACCGTCTTCGCCGGCACCACGCGACGAGAAGGAGGCGATGTTGCCCGAGACGTCGAAGGCGCCCACCGAGTACGAGCTGGTGTTGGCACCCGGCGACGACGTCGTCTGGCAGCCGGGGCCGGCGTTGCCGGAGGCCCAGGCGCCGAACACGCCGGCGGCGGCCCAGGCAGCGGTCGTCTCCTCATACCAGTCGTCGATGAAGCCCGCGGCGGTGTAGCCCCACGAGTTGTTGACGATGTTGGGGCGCTTCGACGGGTCGGGGTCGGAGCCGTCGACCTTCGTCGGGGCGATGATCCACTGGCCGGACTCGAGCAGCGCCGAGTCCGAGCAGCTGTCACAGCCGTTCGTGGCGATCCACTCGGCGTCGGGGGCGACACCGATCTGGTTGCCTGCGCCGTCGTCGCCCACCATGGTGCCCATGGTGTGCGTGCCGTGGCCGTTGTTGTCGAACGGCGCGGGCGCCGAGCCGCTGGTGTCCTGCCAGTTGTAGTCGTGCACGACGGAGCCGTCGGACTGCGCGCCGCGGTACTGGTCGGCGAGCGCCGGGTGGTCGAACTGCACGCCCGTGTCGATGTTCGACACGACGACGCCCTGGCCCGTGTAGCCCTGCTCCCACACCTCGGGCGCGTTGATGAAGTCCAGGCCCCACTCGACGGCCTGCGGTGCCTTGTCGCCGACCGGTGTGCGCTTGACCGGGTCGACCAGGTCCAGCTTCACGGTCTCGCGGATGGCCTCGACCTTGCTGCTCGCCGCGAGCTCGTTGGCGAGCTCCAGCGTGCCGTCCTCGACGAGGATGCGGTTGTCGATCCAGTAGCTCTCGTAGTCGACGTCGGCGGCCTCGAGCTCCTTGACCAGGCCGGCCTGCGAGGTCTTGGCGGTCGTGGTGAGCGCGTCGTAGACGTACTGGCCGCGCTCGTCCCAGTCGGCGATCTTCTTGGCCGGCGCCAGGTCGGCCTCCTCCGCGAGCACCACCCAGAAGTCCGCGGTCTTGCGCTCCGTGAGCATCTCGCGGGCGAAGCTCGTGAACTTCTCGTCGGGGTCTGCCGCGACGGTCTTCGTCGTGGTGGCCGGCTGCGCTGACGTCGGGGACGTTCCTGCGAACGCTGCCGGGGCAACGCTCAGTGCTGAGGTCGCGAGGAGCGCCACAGCCGCTGTTGCGGTTGTCGCGCGCTTCGCGAGCACGGTTCTACGATGCATGAACCCTCCATTACCCGGCGCACCCACGGGATCGGGTGCGCTGCGACGGACCACGGTCGTGGGCCGTCCCCAACCGTCGGGTGCGCGGGCTCCAGGAACAAGGTCGGTTCACGGTCAGGCGAGGGTCACTTCTCGGTCAACATGACGTCGCGACTCGGCAGTTGTCTCTGTCAACGGCAGCCGCTACATTTCACCCCAACCCTCCAGAAATTCACCCTACCCGGTCGTTACCTGGCGTAAAGACGCCATCTCGGCGGGAATGTGCCATTTCGCGCACGCAACGAGCGGGTAACGAAAAATTGACCCCACCGGTACGGTCCGGCGACACACTGACGCCGCCGGGCCAGGTTCTCGACCGGTCCGTTGTCCGAACGGCCGACCCATGGAGGGGTGACGCACGTGACGTTCGACCTAGCACCAGGATCCGCCTCCGGCCTCGTCGTGTGCGTGGGGCTGCCGCCGGACCAGATCATCGAGATCGCCCACCTCCTGCGCGGTCGCGCCACGGTGCTCGCCACGCCCGACGCCGAGGGGGCGCGCGCCGTGCTCGACTCCGCGCGGCCCGTGGCCGCCGAGCCGGCCGGCGCGCCGTCCGCCGG
>NZ_JABEMG010000034.1 GCF_013004695.1 Promicromonospora citrea | reverse complement strand
GACCGCCAGCGGCCGCCCGCCCGCGATCCGGTGCAGCGTCGTCTCCGCCTGGCGCGGGGCGCGGGCCGCGTCGAGCAGCCAGCGCAGGGCGTCCACCGCCCCGAGGCTGCCCACGAGGGCGCCGGCCACGGGGTCACCGGGCTCGGTGAGCCGGCTCCAGGCGGCGCGCGCGAGCAGCGGGTCCGCGGCGTCGAACCCGAGGCCCGACGGCGGCAGGTCGACGAGCGGCTCACCCATGGTCGCCTCGCGTGCGCAGGAGGAGGGCGTTGCCCACGTCGCCCTTGGTCGGCGCGTCACGGCCCGCGAGGTCCGCGACGGTCCAGGCCATGCGCAGCACGCGGTCGACGCCGCGCAGGCTGAGCGTGCCCGCCGTCATCGCCCTCTCGATGGGCCCGAACAGCGACCGGCGGGGCCGCAGCAGCTCACGCAGGAAGCGACCGGGCATCTCGGCGTTCGTCGACCAGGGCGTGTCGGTCAGCCGACCGCGCGCGGCCTCGCGTGCTGCCAGCACCCGGGCCGCCACGTCGGCCGTCGACTCGGAGGTGCCCTCGAAGCGATCGACCCGCTCGACGCGCTCGACCTCGACCTGCACGTCGACCCGGTCGAGGAGCGGTCCGGACAACCGCGCGAGGTACCGGCGGCGGACGGTCGGCGAGCAGCTGCACTCCAGCCCCTTCCCGACCGCCATGCCGCACGGGCAGGGGTTGGCGGCGAGGACGAGCTGGAACCGCGCGGGGTAGCGCGCCGCGCCGCCGGTGCGGTGCAGCACGAGCTCGCCGAGCTCCAGCGGCTGGCGCAGCGTCTCGAGCACGTCCGACCGGAACTCGGGCGCCTCAGCGCCCAATGGAAAGCACACCCTGCTGGATCGTCACTGATCCTAGCGTCGCACACGCGGAACCGCAGGCCAGAGCCCGCCACGTCGCCAGCGACCGGGACCGAAGCACGCGGTACACCGACAACGCTCGGGTCTACCCAACCGAGTCGTCTGTCCCCCACCACCGCATCGACGACACGCCGATCCACACATCCGGTGCCACCTGTCGGTGCATCAGCCCCATCTGAGGTGCCCTCAGACCTCCGGATCGACCTCGTCGGCCGCCTGCTCCGCCCCCGTTCGCGCCGTGCCACAGCCCGGTTCACGATGGGTTCATGAAGCGGCTGAAGCACGGGCAACGGAATCGACGCGTCGCGCTCGCGGTCGCGTCCCTGGTTCTGGTCGGTGCCCTCGGGGCTTGCAGCAGGTCCACAGGGGATGACGCCAAGAGCGCAGCATCCGAAACATCCGCGTCGGCCGGAGCGTCAGAGCCAGCCGAGGTCGACTCGGAGGCACCGGCCGAGGACGTCCCGGCGGCCGAGTCCAAGGAGACCGCCGAGACAGACTCGGACAAGCCACTCAACTTCGCGAAGGACCCGTCCCTAGCGGCGCTGTTCGGCCAGAGCGTGGACACCTACGGCATCATCGTCACGGTGGATGAGCCAGAGCCCAAGAACCTATTCCCCGAGTGGGAGGGCACCGTCGATCCCGACCTGAAGGGCATCACGGTGGAGGTCACCGTGGAAAACACTCTGAATACCGAGGCAGCGACCGGCTCGATGGGCTACACCGCCTTCTCCGGCGAGTCCGAGGGCGAGTACCTGTCCAATTCCGAGGGCGACCAGGAGTCCCCGGCGTTCGTTCCTGCAGGCCGCAGCGCGACTTGGATCGAGACCTTCGCGGTCGAAGACCCCGACGACGTGTATTTGAGCGTCACGACGCCCACCGAGTCCACGGTGCCGTTCGTGACGCAGACGCAGATGGACCTCATCGAGGGGGAGGTTTCCACCGACTGACCTGCCCCAGCCAGTGGGACACCAGGGACGACAATCGGCCCCACGCGTCCGCCGTCACCTATCCGTACAGCAGTCCCAGTTGGCGGGCCTCGTGCTGGAGGCCGCTGCCACTCGAGTACCGCAGCGACGGACAGGCTGGGCCTGTTGGCGCCCTCCTGGTCACCGCTCTGCGGTCTAGCGGCAAGACGGCACGAGATCAAATCTGCTACTTCATCCGACTCCTCCGAGAACCGGCGCATCCCACTTTCGGCCGTCGTCGACCCTGCTACCAGGGGTCGACGCCATCCTCGATTCTCCGCTCGCGCTCGTCCTCACGGGCACCGTCCCTGCGGTATCCGCGCGCAAGCTGGCCGAACGTCTCACTCGTGCGGGGCGCCACATCGCGCAGTTCGCGACTGATCGCCTCGTACTTCTCGGCTAGGTCATATTCCTGCTGTCCACCGTGTCCGCGCCAGGTCACACCGCGCCCGTTGAAGACAGAGGTGCTGAACCCGATGAGCATCTCCTCGCCGACGGACTCCTCCAGTGCAGTAGCGATGGCCGGATGTGGGTAGGGCTCGCCTTCGCCCGTCCTATACCGACCTAGGACGGCACCAACTGCATGCATGGCGGTCTCGAAGCGATCCGACGCCGTCGCCAACGACCCCACATCCGCGATCCAGGTCGCGAGTGCCGCGGTGTCGACCGCCTCTCCATCGAGTCCAGGTGCATAACGCATTCGGTGAAGGATGCGGAACGCAACGTCTGCCTGTTCCTTGTCGAAGACGTGGTCTTCCTTCGCGACCGACTTTGGCCTGTAAGCAAGGTTGACTAGGTGCACGAAGTCTTCGGCCGACGTCGAGGCCGCAACCTCGATTGCCAGGGGTTCGTTGCCGTCAAACTCAAGCAAGGGAAAGAACGCCCACTCCAGTTGACAGACAATTGCACGATCGACGGACGGGTCCCTCCGAACGATTGCAATGAACTCCCTTGTCTCATGCATCGACGGCAGACCAGCCCTCTCCGAGGGCGGCTGTCTGACGAGTTGCAGTAGACCCTCAAGAATGAACGCTGTGCGGCGGTCGGCCGGAATCGCCTCGCGGTAGAGCGTAATCGCGTCGAGCGCCGTCGCGACCCGCCCATGGTCCAACAGCTTCCGGATTGCCGTTGCGGCGTGAGGAGAGTCCGCTCCGTGGCCAAAGACCCCGTACTCGGCCCAGAACGCCTCCGCCACCGGCTTCCCCAGACGTTCGGCGCAGTCCCATGCCTGCGCCGGGTCGGGGTGCGTTAAGAGCAACCGCGCCTGCACTCGGGGGTCATCGGACGATGACTCAGCCAGCTCGAGAACATCTGTCTTGCCCTCCAGGGCGGAGTTGACGAGGTAGCCGCGGGCGAGGTTGCCAAATCCCGGTTCCTCCGACTTCAGCAACTCCGCAATCATGGCCGGATCGAGCACCTGGTCGCCTCGTGCGAGGGCGGCGCCGATCCCCCATGCACCGTGCGGGTGAGCTCGTGCCAGCTCAAAGAGCCCTTCAAACCCTTCCTCCGCGTGAATCTCATGCACGGCCGAAGACTGCATCCGCACGAGCAGCGAGTCTTCCCCGCGGATGTCGTCCGAGGCGAGGCCAAGATCGAATCTGTTGTCACCGAAGAGCCACTCCTCGCGCTCTCGCGCAAGTGCCGGCCTCAAGTGCTCAACAGCTGCCTCCAGCCGCTCAAGGTAGGCGTCGGGCAGTGCCCAGTCTGCGTCCCGGAACTTCCGGTGCCTCCGAAGTTGGTTCTGCACCGCCTGCCAGACCGGCGTTCCTTTGGCGTGGCCCACAGGCAATGCCGCCAGCGCCGCGATGATCTGGTCGAACCCGCGGGCGCCGACGTTGTCGGCGGCATCGACCAGCGTGACCCAAAGGTCCGGATACTGGTCCGCCAGCGTGATCGCTCCACTGATCATCGCCGTGTAGACCTCGAAGATGTCCGCCCACGTTACTCGCTGCTTGTCCTCGGTCCAGGGGCGGAAGTGCGTTTGATGGATGGTGGCGAAGGTGTGCGTCTCGGTAATGGTCTTCGCAATGATCCGCTCAGCCACGTCAGGCGCGTCGCGGACGCATCGCTCGATCACGGCGACTCGCCCGGACGTGCCAAGCACGCACTGCGGTATGGCCGGCAACAGCGCATCCCGGAAGATCCCGATCGCAGTCGGGCTGTTCCTGCCCTCGTCGCTTCCCCGTGCCAGATCGCGTGCTGTGTCCAGCGCGCGCTCGCAATGCTCGGGCGACCACATGAGCGATTGAAGTGACCACAGGATCGCTGTCAGGTGGGATGATCCGCCGAAGTTGAACGGTGACTGCTCCGGCGTGGACAGGGATTGAAGGTTCTCGCGGCTTCCGAGCAAGTCCCGACGTATGCGGTCGAGGACGATGCCCGGGGCGGCCTCGACGAGGAGCGTCAGCACGTCGTGAAGCGATGCCCACCTGGACGGCACGTCGTCCCAGCCCTCGAGCAGCTCTCGAACCAGCTGGTCGGTCCAGGTCTGGATGGTGAGGCCGTCACGCAACGGCGCCGCTCCGCACTCGGACGCTAGGACGGTGAGCGTCGTCGCCACGCTCCTGCGAATCCGGCCGCCATAGCGGCGTGTCTTCCTCTTGATCTGCGCGAGCCACCGCTCCCCCGCCGGGAGTTCCAGCGCCGGGTCGAGTTCGCCAAGCACCGATAGCGCCAAGGGGCGGAATGCATCGAGATCACCGGGCACGAGGTCCGAGCGCTCGACGAAGTAGCGCGCGGAGTCAAGCGGTGCGGTAGCACGCCACACGTCTCCCACGTGCGAGAAGATCGGGTCAGCCGAATTCACGTCGCGACTCACCCGCTCTACTGCGTCATCGACACTCATCCCGAAAGCGGAATGCAGCAAGGCCTCAAGCTCAGTGTCGCCCCGTTTCCAGCCACCAAGCAGCCAAAGCTGCCTGAACCGGCGGTCTCGGAACTCTTCACCCCACAGGGGATGCGTCGCCCGGTTGCAGACGAGCCGGTAGCGATACAGGCTCCTGCGGGCTGCTGCGCCGTAACGATCAGCGTCGTGATGCTCGACGCCTCCGGCCCTGAGCAGCTCCGTGAGCTCACGCGTGCTCTGACGCGGCAGCTCGACAGCGCTCCGACCGGAAGCGTTGATCTTGATCGCACGGTGGACCCCGAGGGGAGGCAGTTCCGCCAGATCGATCGTCGTGACAAGCACGAGCGGTTGACGAGACCGCGCAAGAAGGTCGCGCGCAGTCCCTACCTCGTCGCATACAACCATGTTGGGCGTTGGATCGGTTGCGTCGTCAAGCACAGACGCGATGAATGCCTGTCCATCTTCGAAGCTCTGAGCTCGCACGTCGATCGTCCGGTCGTCGCCGGCCAACCAACCCTCAAGTTGCGACTTCTGGCTGGTCCGTCCAACAAGCACAAGCTCGGGCGCGAGCGGAACGGTGAACATGTTGCGGTAGCTGCCCCACCAGTGCCCCAGAGTCGTCGCCCCGCTTCCGCGCCGGTTGGCAAGATCGCGGAACAGGATCGCAGACGGAGTGTCGCGGTCCAGCGCCGCTGACAGATCCTCGACGTCATACGCCCTGACGTCCTGCCAGACGCCCTCCGCTCGCTTCTCAGCAGCCCACCTGGCCCGCCGCGGCCATGACCGGGATGTCACCACGATGAACGTCGTCTCGGCCGGCACGACTGAACCGGGATCCTTGGTCCGCTTCTTGTAGTCCCGCGTCGCTTTGGACGCCGGCCTAGCCTCCACCCCTAGTTCCCATACCGAGTGTCCAGCGGGAACTAGGGTTGACGGCTCCGACGCTTCGACTTCGCCGTCGAAGCCCGGGAGGCGAGCGCCCTCGCTCGCCGGCATATCGAGCCGGCTGATCGACCCGTTGTCGTTCGAGATCAGACTTCGTAGGAGGCGTGGGAGGTCGTAGCCAGCGCGCACCTCTCCGGACCAGTCAAGGATGTCCTGCCGGTCAACCAGAAACGACATCGTCCCTCCTTAGACGGGGCACGGAGTCTTCGGCGGCTTCGCGGTACCCACACAGCTGTGGTCTGCATGACCACAGTGGCCGCTGGGATCGGGGCCGCACAGCGACTGTGGTCGTGATGACGCTGATCAGCTCAGTTCTGTCAGAGACCAGCCCTCGTTCAGGCGTCATCGCGCAACGGTTTCACCGCAGCCGCAGCCGTGCTACCAATCTGGGAGAGGTGGCCGGGTGAACATCGCTCATCGGGCACGGCACGGACTACCGCGCTGACGCCCAAGCCCGTACCTCCTTGGCCCAGACAGCCGATCCGGCAATGCCGGGTGGTGCGGCTGTGATTTTCCGCGCATCAGCGCCCCTTTTGGGCTAGTCGAAACGGACTAGCGGTACTCCTGCGTCCCGTAGGTCTTGATAGAGCTCTCCGAGCGGCGCCGGTGCGCCTCGTTGGTCGCATTGGGTGAAGATCAAGCGTTCAGCTGCTCGGGAGACTCCGACGAAGAATGTCATCGTGGACTCGAGGGTGTTCCGTGCGTGTGCCCACCATTGGTCGCTGTCGAGCCCAATGAAGAACACCGTGTGGTACTCCAGCCCCTTGCTCCGATGGACGGTTAAGAGAGGAACCGCGTCCTCATCGAAGAAGACACCGGCCACCTCACTCCACGAATCAACGCGTAGAAGTGTCTGGGCAAGCCGAGTCCGGAACGCCTCAAGGGTCACCGTGAGGTCCTCGGGCCTGTCCCCGAACAGGCGTTTGTGTCCCGCCGCCTCTACACGAACGAAGTCCGTCAGTTGGTTGGTCAGGGATGCCGCAATCTCCTCGCTGAGGTCGATACCCGAGTTGTCGTCGAGGGGCGTCGCGGCCAGCCACCTGCGAAGGTCCTGGAGGTAGTCGGTGAGATCGTCTTCGACCTGTGTCCCCACTTCCCTAACGCTCGCTCCTGGGGACACGCGCGACAAGAGTGAGGTGACCTCACGCCAGATCTGAGGCTGCCCGCCCCTGTTGACTGCTAGAGCGAGGATGCCCAGCAGAAGCCGCACCAGGTCATCGGTAAGCAGGTCCTGCAGTCTGATGTCGCCAACCTGCGCATCATCATTGCGCAGCCGCAAGCCGGCAGCGGACAGTGCCCTGGTCAGGTCAGGTTCCAGCTCGACCACCTTCTGCCTGGCGATCAATGCGTAATCGGATGGCTGCCGGCCCGTCCCCTCCATGTCGGTGGCGATCCATGCCGCGATGGCATCAGCTTCGCGCTCGGCAGTAGGGAACGACCAGACCGCAACAGGGGTCTCGCCAACCGGTGGCTCGACTCGCGAGCGTTGCGGTGGGGAGTCTGGGTCGAGCCGGATCGCGAAGCGATGCTGGAGGTCGACCAGCTGTTGGGTGGAGCGGAAATTCGAGGTAAAGGCAAACGGTTCGGCTGCGAAATCGGCCTCGAACTGAGCGAACGCGTCGCCCAGCGCCCCGGCCCAGCCCATGATCCGTTGCTTGCGGTCGCCGACGGCGGTCACGGTCGTTCCTTCGTGAGCAAAGACAGTCTTGAGAAACGAGTACTGGGCGTAGGTGGTGTCCTGGAACTCATCGACGAAGACGAATGGATAGGTGGCGCGCAGGGCTCGTTGTAGTTGAGGGCTGGTCCGAATGATCAGATCGGCAAGCCGGTTCAACATCACGAAGTCGACCACTGGTGCTTCAGCGTGCAGGTAATTGCGGTTCCACCACTCCTGAACGGCGAACTCGCTCGCTGAGGTCGGAGCCGGCTGTTCGGAGGGGACCGCCGAGAGTTCAGTTGCGCCCAGGACATTGGGGAGAAACGTGTCCGCCGAGAGAGCGTATACGGCTTGCGCCGATTCCTGGTCCAGTCCACCGGCGACGTCTGCAAGGAAGCCCTCGACTTCTCTCTTAGTCGAGAATGCGATCTTGTAGCCGGCTCCCAGTGTCCATTCACTCGGCAGCAGTCCGCGGAACCGGTCCACGATAGACTTGGTGAAGGCGTCGAAGGTCATCGAGGTGAACCGGTGAGCGTATTCGGGAAGGCGTTGTTTGACACGGTCTCGCAAGTTCGTGGCAGCGGCACGCTTAAAGGAGATAGCCAGGATCTGCTGCGGCGGGCGGCAGATACCCGTCTCGAGAAGGTAGCCGGCCCGCTGCGCCAAGAACTCTGACTTCCCAGCACCGGGGCCCGCCGTTACTGAGGCCGTTCCGGCTCGCAGGGCCTCCCACGCGGCCGGTTCGAGGTCCTGAATGCCGTTCGGTCGCCACTCCTGAGGGGACGGGATCATGACGGTGCCACTGCCTTCTCGATGCGGTCCATGAGGCGGCTGAGTCGCGGTGGTAGTTTGGCGAGTTCCTCTTTTGACACATGTGACATCGCTCGTAGATGTGTGCCCGGTTTGGAGTTAGACAAGAACAAATAGCGGTACCAGCGGAGAAAGTTGGTCCAGGTCGCATTGTCGTAGAAGTCGACTTCAGGTCGGTCCTGGGGGTCACCGAGGACCGAATCACGCGGGTCGCCCGTGCTGCGTGGCCCGGTCTTGCCGTCTTCGAGGTGGCTGGTGTAAGCGTCTTCGTAGCGGTAGAGCAATAGCAGGTCTAGGTCCAGCGGCGTCGAGAAGTAGACGTCCCACTTCTCGAGGTGGTTAAGCCATGCCTCAAGTTGGCCCCTACTGAGCGCTTCGATGTCGTCGACACCGGTGAAGTCGCTGACGCCTTCGGTGCCGTCGAACGGTGAATTTCCCAGTTCGAGGAGCCGGTTGCACACATCGCGGATGCGGCCTTCTCCGCCACCGGCCCTGCCGTAATCAAGGTCCAGCAGCGTCGCGTGCGGGATGCCGAGCTGGTTGAGCAGGCGCCAGAAGTGGTTTGTGTGACGTCCGCCGAGCGGTACGACAGCGACGAAGGACTGGTCAATGTGCAGGTCGCGTGCCGCTGCGAGCTTGGGAATGACCAGTTCCTCAGATGCACCCTCGCCCAGGACGACAAAGCGTGCGAAGTACAGCTCGGGGTGGGCTTGGACCGCTTCACGCATGTACTTGCCGGCGTCGGTTGCGTCGTCAGGCAAAACGATCCGGCTGACAGCGGTCGATTTCGACGTACCGTCGATACGGAAGTGCCTAACCCGGTCCGGTGGGATACGAGACACCACACTGGCCGAGTGACTGGAGATCAGGGCCTGAGCCCGCCCCGAGCCGGTGACGTCGACGAGCTGCTCGACGACTCTGGACAGAAAGTACGGCGACAAGTTGTTCTCCGGCTCTTCGATCGCCAGGAGTGTCAGTGTCGGCAGGGTGGTTGCCGTGATGTCGAACTTGTCGTCGTGCTTGCCTGAGGCGATCTCTGACTCAAGGTCGAGCGTGGCCGCGGTCAGAGCGATGTGCAGGAGTGACTGCTGACCGTCGCTGAGTTCCTGGGCCCGACGCGTTCGGCCGGTAGCAGTCGGCTCGAAGAGCATCTCTGCATTGCTGACCAGGACGGTCATGTCCCGGGTGATCGGCTCGAAGGTCGGGTTCTGCTCGGTGGACAGATGGTGGAGCTCGTGCCAGCGTGACGCGATCGCATCCGTCACAGTGGCGACGACAGCCTCGGTCTTGAAGTTGACGGATAGTTCATCAGCAGCGTCAGCGATGTGGTCACGAAAGCCTTCCGACCACATGCTCGCCCGCCACAAGCGCCCTCGGAGGAACGAGTTGACCTGCCGACCACCGTCTCTTGTGGCCGGAACGTACACGGCCTGAATGCGACTGCGGTCCGACGCCCTCAGGTCAACACACTGGTCCTCAAAGTCATCGTCGAAGGTGTAGGCGATCCGACGCTGCTCCTCGATCAGACCACTGGCCGACCCATCCGCAGTCCAGGTCGCGTCCAGGACGATCCTCAGTTTGAGTTGTCCCTCAGAATCCGCCGCCATCTGCGCAAAGAACTCCGGCACGGTGGCGGCGGCATCGGCTTGATCTTCTCCGGCGTTGCCATCTCCGGCGTCTACCGTTGTGTCGGCGTCGAGTTCAGGAAACGCGAAGACCGCGTCCACTCTTAGGGTTCGGACCGCCGCCGGTTCGGTTTCGTCGTGGGGAACATGGAAGTCCTCTACGCGTATCTCTCGCTGGTCGGCTACCACGCTGAACAGTCTGAGCACCGCTTGGAGCGCCGCCGTCTTGCCCGAAGCGTTCACTCCCAACAAGGCAGTCAGTTGCTCGTCGAAGGTGATCGTGTGCGGGTCGGGCCCGAAGCACTGGAAGTTGGTGAGCGTGACCCGTTCGAGGTACATCCACTTCAACCTTCTACTCAAACCTCGTCGTCTCGGGCAATCCTACTGGAACCGGCCCCTCGCCATGGTGACTATCGAACAGTGTTGGTGCAGCCATCGATGCTCGTGGCATGGTCGGCGCCTCGCAGCGGCGGTCGAATAACGACCACCCACACCTGAGCAGCCGGTACGAGGCTAAGAAAGGCTCGGCGACATGCTCAAGACTTCCTGACGCGTGCCCC
This sequence comes from Promicromonospora citrea, assembly GCF_013004695.1. GTDB lineage: Bacteria > Actinomycetota > Actinomycetes > Actinomycetales > Cellulomonadaceae > Promicromonospora > Promicromonospora citrea. Next base: position 26,911 of record NZ_JABEMG010000034.1, on the reverse strand, counting down.
TCGCCGATACCGGTACGCCGGTCAGGTGGCCCGAAGGACGACCGTTGGAAGAGTGACCAGCCCAGAACATGTGCATCAGCGCTCATCTCGCGCCACAGCCGTCGGACGGCTTCACGACTCGCACGGTTCGCAAAGGCGTGATCGGACGCAGCGCCAATGACGTCAGTGAGGATGAGGCCCGCCTTGCCAGTTCGTATCGCGGCGACGCCAGACTGGCGCTCACTCAACCAAGACCGCTGATCTTCGAGACCCGCGCGATCGGTGGCGTCGAGTGGGGTGGTGGCGAGGAATCCGTAGTACTTGTCCATCTGGGCGTACATCTCCGCGAGGACGGTGAGCGCACGCTCACAACGCTGACCGCGGTCTTCGGGTGCCAGTACCCACACCGCTTGGGATTCGCCAACGAGCGCTCCTCGCAGCACAGTGAAGTGCGAAGAAGGATAGATCTGCCGGGCCTTGATGGCGTCGAGCGCGAGGCGGAGGTGTTCGCCAGCAAGGACGAGTGACGTCCGCGCATGCTGGCTTACTGCCATGTGCGGGAAAATCTCGTCGTCGATCGCTAGGTCACTGCCTCGCTCGGGCTCCTCAACCCGCTGCGCTCTGAGAAAGCACACCCTGCTGAATCAGCACCGATTCTAGCGGCGTGCACGCAGAGCGGCAGGCCAGAGGGGTCCCGCGGCTAGGTGAGACTAGAACGGTGCGCCCACCAGCTGGACGGTCAGCCCCCTACTCGCCGAACTCTGGCAACGGCTCTGCCCACTTCTCGACGGCGGGCAGGTGTTCGGGACAGTACACATAGGCCGCGACGAGGAGGGCCATCGCGGCGTCGTCGGACGAGTAGCCGCCGACGGTGACGAGGTCACGGAAGGCAACGCCGACCGAGTCGCTCTCGATCTGCTCGCACACTCCGAGACTGACCTCTTCGACGATGGCCTCACCGAGGTAGGTTCCGCCGTGCTCGGCATACAACGCTTCCGCTTCGGCAGCCGGATCTTCGAAAGCCGGCGTCGGTGTAGAGGTTGCGGCGGGGACGCTCTCGTCGGGCAGTGCCTCCGGCCTGTCGTCGGGTGCAGAGCACGCCGCCAGGCCGAGAGCCACGCCGAGAGCGAGAAGGGAAGCGGCGGTGCGCATGGTCTCGTGCCTCTCTATTGCTCATCAGTGTGGAGGGACGAAGTCGCCGGGTATGACGCGGAGTGGAGGGCGAATAACCAACACACCCTCTGGGCCGACGGGCGGTGGCTGTACGGGCTCAGCACCTGCAGGGAGTCGTCACGCGCCGAACCTAATGGCGCCGTCCAACCCTCGCTCGACAACATCCACCGCGGACGAGCACGCATGAGAGACTCGGCGTTCAGCTTGCCGCGCCAGAAGGGTCGCTTGTCGTGTCGGACGCCGAACCGCCGCCGATCCACCTCGACAAGGTGATGTCGGGACTCTCCGAGAATCCCGCGCTACCGCCCGCCCTCGTCCGCCGCTTCTTCGCTTACCGCAAAGGCTTCGGCAACGTTGCCAAGCGCCCGGACCTGACCGACGACATGGTCGCCGACATCATCGCCGCCGACGACCACTGGCTCATGCACTCGCTCGCACTCAACCACAGCCTCCCCCATGCCTTCCGAATAACGCTCACCGAGCACCCGGATCCGGCGATACGCGCGGCCATAGTGGTCGGCGCGCACGACGCACCGCGAGAGTTGTTCGAACGGCTACTCGGCGACGCTGACCCGCGGGTGCGCCAATGGCTGGCCGAAAACGATCACGTTCCGGCGGATCTGCGCGCCCGGCTGGCTGCTGACCCCGACCCGAAGGTCCGGGCGTCGCTTGCCCAATGGTGGACGCAGGCCCCGGAAACGATGCGTCGGCTCCTGCTGACGGATCCCGATGACGCGGTGCGCGCGGCAGCCTGCGCGACCTACTATCGACAGCTTCCCCACCCGGTCCCGCCTCCCGATCTGCTCCCGGCGCTACTGACCGACCCGGTCACCCGCGCCGGCGCGGTGCGCCACTGCACACTGGTTGCCGACACGGCCCGTTGGCTTGCTGGCGACCCGGACGAAGGTGTGCGCGAGGAACTCGCAAAGCACCCCGACCTGCCACCCCCACTGCGCGACACTCTTGCCGACGATCCCAGCCCACTGGTCGCGCTTCACATCTTCGCCCGTCAGGACACCGCCGAGTCAACCCGCGCAGCCATCCACTCCCGGATCTTGTCCGACGTGCCCCCGAAGGGCTGGCCTCTCGACCACCAGGTCCTGGACGACGAGGCGCTTGAAGGGCAGGTCATGAGCGAAATAGCACGTCTGGAGCTTCGGACACTGCGTCTGCCGTGGGTGACTGCTGACCCCTTGCCGTACATCGACTCGCCCTACGCCTGTTTCCGCGCCTCCGCCGCGATGTCCGACTGCCTCCCGGCGCCGGCCGTGGCCCGACTACTTGACGATGAAGAGAGCAGCGTCCGCACGACGATGGCCCTGCACGCCCGTCACAGAATCGATCCCGTCACCGCCGAACGCATCGACCGCAGCTACCGCCCAGAAAAGAAGACCCGGTGGCGCCCAGCCGATGACTTCCCCCTCCCGGCTCACGTTCTTCAGCGTCTAGCCACCGATCCCGAACCAAGAATGCGCCAGCTCGCCCCACGCGACCCCGACCTGCCGGTCGAACTCGTCCGCCGCCTGGCCTCCGATCCCGATTACACGGTGCGCCGTGTGATCGCGACCCATCCCCGGCTCCCGACCCATGACCTAAAACAATTGGTGGCCGATCCGTCGGAAACAGTTGCGACCGCGGCAGCTAGTAATCCCAACCTGCCACCCGCATACATGCACTGGCTCCTTGCCCGGGCAGGCCTGTGAGGCCGGCCTGTTCTCAAACCGCAACCATGAGCAGGTCAAACGAATGGCGTTTCGCGCGGAGCACTGTCGCTGGCTCAGCCTTGCAGTAGCGCTATGACCGGGCATTCTTCCGTTGTCGCGTACTCGTCGATCTTTCAGGACTCCCACGAGATCGACCCGTGGGAGTTCCGCCCGGAGCAGGAGCGGCTCAGGGGTGCCCGGTTCGCGAAGTAGACGGCCCAGGCAATCGGCTGGGGCAGCGCCGACCGCCTGCTCACCGTCGCGCTGGGCGTAGCTCTCGTGCGGCTCGGCGAGAAAATCGGGGACCGCCCAGGCGAGCTGCGCGATAGGGAGCTCACGGGGATCCTGACGTCCCACTTTCGCGAGGACGAACTGCACGAGGCTGACTGCGCCGAATGCCTAGGCGAACTCGTGTGATTGCGATTTCTCGCGCCTCGTCCATGAACAGGATGCCGCGGTGCGCGCGGGACACCGCACCGGGCCGCGGCACACCCGACCCACCGCCCACCACGGCAGCCGCGGTCGCGGTGTGGTGCGGGTCCTCGAACGGCGGACGGCGGATGAGCCCGCCGCCCGGGTCGAACATCCCGGCGACGGAGTGCACGGCGGTGACCTCGACCGCTTCCCGGTCGGTGAGGTCGGGCAGGATGCCGGGCATGCGTGACGCGAGCATCGTCTTGCCCGCGCCCGGCGGAATGCATACGCGTTTGCTACACAGGTCCCCATGCGATTTTAGCACGCTCGTCAATAGGTCGTGTCAGAACAGCATAATCGACTCGTAAACAAGCAACCGCGCCGCGCGGCCGATCGTTAAAGAGACCGCGGGGTCCCGCTCGTCGTCAGGCTTGACGCTGCCCGTGAACCTCACACCCACGTGCGCGCAGAACTGATCTGAGGCGGCTCCGCCTCCAGCCAAGGGCGGAGACCGGAAACCTCGCATTATCGGTAGTCATCGCTTCCGGTAACGTTGCGCGCATGTCCTCATATACGAGGAAGATCCGATGCGCCGCACACGACCCGACGCACACCGGGGGCTGGGGCGAGGCGGATTGCATCTGCGGCATCAGAGCCGCCGCACAAAGGGCCGTTGCCGTACGCCCGATCCCGAACGTAGCGCGTGATGCCGGCGCAGCTGCCGCAGCAGCGCTGGCACTCTCACAGGGCGGGATGCAAGAAGAAGCCCGGCGTGTACTCGATCAGCATCGCGGCGAGCCTCCTGAAGATCGTGCGACTAGGGCGTGTTGCTAAGAGCTCGCGCGGATAGGAGGGACAGGTCCGGGGGCGAATATTCCCCGCTGCTAGCATCTGTACCATGTCAGGCGCTTCGAGCTCGGCCGCTTGCGCGGCAGTGACCAGGACGTCCCGCTAGCGGCGGGACGTCCGGCACACAGCAACACCTCACCTGGAACGTCCAGCCGCTTCGTGATCAGACCGGAGCGGCCCTTCGTGCTGCTCGGAAACTCTTCAGAGCGACGGAGCAATTGATGCTTTCAGGCACTTCCACCACTTCATGCGGGATCGGTCCCGCCCCTGTGCGCGCATGGCTCGTGCTGTGCGCGATGTCGATGCTGCAGTTCTTCATCGCGGTCGACGTGACCGTGGTCAACATCGCGCTGCCCTCGATCGGCGCGGACCTCGGCGTCGGGGGACACTCCCTGACCTGGGTCGTGGTCGGCTACACCATCACCGGCGGAGGGCTGCTGATGCTCGGCGGTCGGCTCGGTGACCTTCTCGGCCGCCGCCGCACCCTCCTGGTCGGCACGAGCGTCTTCGGCGCGGCCTCCCTGCTGGCTGGCCTGGCCCCGTCCTTTCCGGTCCTGGTCGCGGCCCGCCTGCTCCAGGGCGCGGGCGAGGCTGTCGCGCTGCCCGCGGCGATGGCGACCATCGTGCTGCTCTTCCCCGAGGGGCCGCGCCGCTCACGGGCCCTGAGCGTGTGGGCGGCCGTGGCCAGCTGCGGCCTGGTTCTCGGGTTCGCCCTGTCAGGGATCATCACCGCCCACCTGGGCTGGCGCTGGGTCTTCCTGGTCTCGGTGCCCTTCATCCTGGTCGTGATCGTGGCCGCGCTGCTCCTGGTACCGGCCGACCGGCCCGCGTCCGGGGGACGGTGCCGCTTGGACCTTCCCGGTTCGCTCCTGCTGACCGCGTGCCCGCTGCTGTTCGTCTACGCCGCGGTCGAGGCGGGCGAGCCTGCCACCGGCCTGTGGGTCAGCGGGGTCGCGCTGGTGTGCGCGGTGCTGGCTGCTGCCGGGTTCGTGCGGGTCGAGTCGAGGTCGCCGAACCCGCTGGTCCCGCTGACCTTCTTCGCCGATCGGGCCCGGCTGCGGGCGAACCTGACGACGATGCTGCTCAGCGGTGCGTTGTCGACCTCGTTCCTGCTGTTCACGTTCTACCTGCAGGACAGGCTCGGTATCGGGCCTCTGGGGGCAGGCCTGACGATGCTGCCCCTGGCCGTGGCGCTGATCGTGGCCTCGGTGCTCGTGCCTCGGCTGCTGGGACACTGGGGCGCACGCGCCTGCGTGCTGGTCGGCCTGGCAGCGGCTGCCGGCGCGATGGGCGTGGTCGCGCTCGTGGCCGTCCTGGATGGTGGAGCGGTGTGGCTGCTCCCGGCGATGCTACTGATCGCAGCGGGCATGGGCTTCGGGCTCGTGGGTCTGCAGTACATCGCAGTCAGCGGCACCACCGAGGAGGACGCCGGGATCGCCTCCGGCGTCCAGCGAGCATCTGACCAGCTCGGCGGAGCAGCCGGGGTGGCCGTCTACGTCGGCCTCGGGTTCGCACCGGCCCTGCACTCCGGGGACCCGTTCGTGGTCGCTGCGGTGCTCGCCGTTATCGGGCTGGTCGTCGGTGCCGTGGTCATCTCCCGCTCGCCGTCCACCGCGGCGGGGCAGCCGCAGGTCGGGTAGCAGGACCGGGGCCGCCGCACCGCGCCCGGACGGGTACGGCGCGGCGGCCCCGCCCTTCTTCTCGACGACGACGATCACAAGACCACGTGCCCGTCCTGCCCGGCTTCATCGCCGACCCTCTGTGGGAACAGTTCCGAGCCCTGCTGCCCGAACGCAACATCAACCACCCTTTGGGGTGTCACCGCCCGCGCATCCCAGACCGGGTCGTCTTTGACAAGCTTCTGGCCCGCCTCGTCCTGGGAGGTACCTACCAGCAGCACGCCGATGAGACCTGCTCGGCGACCACGATGCGAGCCCGCCGGGACGAGTGGATCCGTGCCGGCGTGTCGAGCGGCTCCACCACCTGGCGCTGGAAGCCTACGACCAGGCTGTCGGCCTCGACCTGGACAACCTCGTGGTCGACGGATGCATCGTCAAGGCACCGTGCGGAGGAGAGAACACCGGCCGCAGCCCTGTCGACCGCGGCAAATTGGGTCTCAAGAGATCGGTGCTCGTGGACGGCGGCGGGATACCGATCGGATGGGTGCTGGCCGGGGCCAACAGGAACGACTCTCCGCTCCTGCGTCCGACGCTAGAGACCCTCGCCGTGGTCGGATTCAGGCTTCCTGAGGTCATCACGGTTCACCTGGATGCGGGCTATGACTCGGCTCGGACCCGGGATCTTCTCTCCGAGCTGGGCTGCACCCCGAACATCACTCCCAAGGGGGTATTCCTGCCTATCAACCACACTCGTCGATGGGTCGTCGAGCGGACCAACTCATGGCACAACAGAGGGTTCTCGGCGCTGGCGAGGGTGACCGACCGGCAAGGGTGCGTGCAGAACGCCTGGGTGGCGCTGGCCAGCGCGATCATCATCATCCGCCGCCTGGTCCGGCAGTCCTGGAAGCGCTACCGGTGGGACTCTCGTCCTGCCCGGTGCCCCTGATCCATACGCCGTCCTATCCGCGCGAGCTCTAAAGCATTTCTGGGTGCTGGAGTGCTGCGTTGAACACGAGGTCGGAGTGGGTCCAGAGGAGTGCACCGCCGGCGTTGCTTACAACGGTTCGTTGAGCGTTTGGGAGGCGGGTTGTGAGGATCGCGCCGTGATCAGGGGAGTGCACTTGGTCGTGGGCTCCGAAGAGCACGGTGACAGGGGTTGTGATCGTGGCGAAATTGATGGGCCAGCGTGTGCTTGCCATCATTGTGTCGGCGACGTACCCGCTGCCGTCTCCCGCGAAGCCCTCCGCGAGAGCGGTTTGGTAGAGGGCGTCGAAGGCAGGTGCGGTGTAGACGGCACGGTCCTGCGCGTCGGAGCCATCCAGGACCATGTCGCGCATGGCACGCGGTGTGAAGGACCGCAGGAGGTCCCGAGCGGCGTCCGGTGCGCTCTGCGCGAGATCGGGGAGAGCGCGCGCAGTCTCGGGAAGCAGCGCGCGCACTGACGGGTCGGCTACTTCATCTGCTGGTGAGACCAGAACAAGAGTCTGGGCCCACCCCTGGGCGGCCACGGCTAGACCGAACACTGCGCCCTGCGAGTTCGCAACAACGGGAACGTTGGGGTTGGTCACGCCCAGCACGGCGGCGACGAACGCGCGATAGTCGTCTGCTGTGGACGCGGGGGTGCGGGTGGGATCGGGGTCCGAGCCACCCATGCCGGGACGATCCATCGTGATCAGCCGGATCCCGCGGGTATCAAGCAAATGCTCACCGAATACCATGGACTTGCCGGTTCCCGCCCCGGCGATGAACAGGATCGGTGTCCCGTCCGCCGGACCATGGACGAGACCAGTCAACGACCGGCCTGACGGGCGGCCCACGGAGAAGACGGACGGCATGATCCGATCCTAAGGCTGAGCGAACCCCGCATCACGCGACAACAGGTCGGCCTCCACGCCCCCCTACCCGAGGGGCGTAGAGAGCCGCGAGTATGGCCCACGAGCTTTAGCGTGTGGTGCTGACCCAGTGGAGGGTGGCGGCGAGGCAGAGCCCGGCGTGGTAGTTGCGGGCGGTCTTGTCTGAGCGCATCGCGATCCCGCGCCACTGCTTGAGCATGTTGAAGCACCGCTCGACGACGTTGCGGCCGCGGTAGCGGAGACGCTGCACGTCGCCGAAGTCGATCGGCCGGCCCTGGCGCTTGAGGCGATGCGCGATCTGGTCGTTTCGTTCGGGAATGGTCGCCGCGATTCCGCGCTCACGCAACCACGCCCGGTTCGCTTTTGATGGGTAGCCCTTGTCAGCCATCACCCGCTCCGGCCGAACCCGTGGACGACCTCGGCCGCCGGGCACCCGGATCTGCTCCAGCGTCGTGGCCATCATGGTCGTGTCCGCAGCTTGACCAGGGGTGAGGATGAACGCGAGCACACGGCCCTTCCCGTCGCAGACGAGATGGCTCTTGGTTGTCAGGCCGCCTCTCGATCGGCCGATCGCGTGGTCAGGCGGTTCCGGCCCGAACTTCCTGTAATTCGACAGGGCCCCCCGTGGTGCGCGGCAGAGTCGCACCGTGCTGATGCACCCGCACGATCGCGGAGTCGATCGACGCGACCCAGTCCAGATCACCGGTCTCTTGCGCGAGTGACTGCGTCTTCTCCAGCACCCGCGCCCAAACCCCAGCATTCGACCACCGGTTGAAGTTCTTGTAGATCGTGTTCCAGTTCCCAAACCGTTCGGGTACGTCCCTCCACGGCGCGCCCGTGCGGAACCGCCATGCCGTCGCCTCGACCACCGTGCGACGGTCAATAGGCGGCCTGCCCGTGGCCTTCACCCTCGGGAACAACGGCCCGATCACAGCCCACGCCTCATCCGAGATCACATCACGCGACACGACATTCAGACTCACCCGCGCGACACCGAAACGGGTTTAGCAACACAGCCTAGCAACACGGCCTAAGCCAATCGGTTCAGAGCGGGGAACGCTCGTGATCCTCAACGATCGCGCGAAGCCAGTTATCCAACGGCTTGACCGCCTGAGGGACGGACTTACGATTCGCGAGATGAGCCCTCAGCAGCGCGGACGGCAAGTGCGGCTTCGCCTTACCGGTCTTCTTCCCTGTCGAGTTCCATCCTTTCGAGCCGAGCCACGACGCCAGCTCCTCTCGGCCGCTCGAACCAGTGGCGAATCGGTCAGCGGTCGCCTGATCGATCTCGCTCTCCCCTGCCGGGCCGAGCATCTGTGCAAGCTTCTTCTGGCCGATCGTGTCGAGAAGAAGCCCCTCGAGGTCGGATGCGAGGACGAACGCGTCCCAGGGCTCAAGACTCTGATTCAGAGCTGCTTGCTGGTCGATCGCGCTCTTCAGGCTGGAGACCTCGGTGTCCGCCAAGGAGCCCAGTGCCTGCATATCCGACTGTGATGGCGGCGGGTTCCGGGCCTTCAGGATCTCCACCAGAGGACGCGGCCCCTTTGCCCCGCCCTTGTGCACACCGTCCTTGTCAGTGATCACGTATGCACGCACTCCGAAGTACTGCGCGAGCCCGACAAGGTGCTTGATCGTAGTGACGCCGGAAGCTTCGATCACCGCGATTCCCATCGCGTAGTGGCCGCCCGCGCCCCCGGTGGCGCGACCGAGGAGATAGTCGATCAGAAGTTTGTCGCCGTAGCCCTCGACCAGAACGACGGAGTTCGCGAAGACCAGCTCGCTGTTGGTCGCGTCGCAGTATCGCGTGAGCCTTCCCTCTTCGGCGTCGGACATGTCTTGCCTACGTGCGGTGTAGTTCGTGCCGCCGGTGCACAGCGGCAGTCGAACGATGCGCCGCACCGAGAAGGAATCCACCAGTACCGGACTGTGTGTGGTCACGAGCAGCTGCGCCCCCTTGGAGATCTCGCGCAGGATCTTGGCCATCGCGCGCTGCGTCTGCGGATGCAAGAACGCCTCGGGCTCCTCGATCGCGAACACCACGTTCCCGCCGGATTGCTGGCTCCGCGACGCTACGTAGCGAAGGATTCCCAGCACCATGGCGGACTGGAAGCCAGTGCCCCGGTCAGCGATCGAAACGACGACGTCGTCTCGGCTCGTGATGACCGCCTCCTGGAGCATGCCGCGCAGGGCGTGCTTGGAATCGGGCAGGTTGATGCCGAGTTCGCGCTCGCGGAACGGCAGCTCCGTAGCAACAGCTGCTACCGAATCACTCAACACCTTGTGAACGAGCGCTTCGACCGGCTTGATCGCCTCCTCGAAGTCCTTCTGGAGCTGAGTCCTGCGTGACCCACCCGAGCGGACCAGGACGCCCTCCAACGTCTCGTATAGCCGCACCAGAGATTGGTCGCTCTCCCCCTGCACGGACTCGCTCACGCGAACGGACGGGATCTTCACGAAGCTGAACGACTGGAGAACCTGCTCGTAGAGTTCGCGGGCGTGCGTCGACTTCCGACTCGCTTCGTAGGTGATCTTCCCCGCCCGGCTGCACGCCAACTTGATCCAAAACGTCCCGTTCTTGAGTACAGCATCGCCGAAGACCTCCTTCTCGGGTTCGGTCAACGCATCGAAGTGCACGATGATGTTGGACATCATCCGCGGCCCTCCGTGCACGTAGTACTCGTGAAGGGGCTTGAGCCGCTGTAGGTCCTCACCCGTTGGATTCGCGAAGAAGGTCTCGAGCACTCTCAGCAGCGAGGACTTGCCCGCGTTGTTCGGGCCTGCGATCAACTGCAGATGGGGATCGACCTCGATACTCAGATCTTCGAAGCCCAGCAACCGCTCTACATCGATACGGGATATGTGCACGATCGCCAGCCTAGGCGAGCGCGCCCCACCACCTGCTCCTCTAAGGGTGGGGACCCGGCGGCCCGACGAGGAGCAGGTGGTGGCCGCCTGCCGCCGCTACCTCGAGCGCGAACCGCGGCCGGTCCTGGCCCAGCACGTCGGCCAGGTCGCCCGGCGTCCGGCCGTGGGGCACCGACCGCTCCGGCCGGACGGCGACCACCTCGCGCACGAGCTCGGGCGGGCCTCCGTGCAGGGCGACCACCTCGGCGAGACTCGCCACGCCGACGACGCGGGCACCCGGGACGAGCCGTGCCTCCTCGAGGTCGCCCGCAGCCACGACGACGTCCGGAAAGCCCGCCGCGACGGCCGCGGCGACCGACGGCAGCACCCCGCGCACGGGACGCACCCGGCCGTCCAGGCCGAGCTCCCCGAGGTGCACGACGCGGCCCAGGCCCTCACGGCGCAGCCCCGGGCCGGTCGGCCCGTCGGCGCCGGCGAGCACCGCCACCGCGATCGCCAGGTCGTAGGCGCTGCCCTGCTTGCGCAGCGCCGCCGGCGTCAGGTTGACCGTGATCTTCTTGACCGGCCACGGCAGGCCCGTCGACGCGACGGCTGCCCGGACCCGGTCACGTGACTCGCTCAGCGCTGTGTCCGGCAGCCCGACGAGCGTGAAGCCGGGCACCGAGGCGGCGAGGTGCGCCTGCACCTCCACCACGTGCCCTTGCATCCCGACGAGCGACACCGCGCGGGTCGTGGCGACGCCCATCAGGCCACCGCCTCGAGGTGCTCGACGACCGCGGCTCCGCGGCGCGGCAGCGTCACGGCCACCACGTCGATGCGGATCGCGCCGAACGCCGTCCGCACGTCGGCGCCCTCGCCCAGGAGCCGCGCGGCGGCGACCCGTTCACGGAACGCCGTGAGCCACTGCCCGGTCAGCCGCTTGACCCGGGCGAGCTTGCGCGCCGTGACCGCCTCGGCGGGATGGCCGTAGCCGTGGCCGCTGCGGGTCTTGACCTCGACCACCACCAGCACGTCGCCGTCGACCGCGACGATGTCGAGCTCGCCGTCCGCGCCACGCCAGTTGGTGTCGAGCACCGTCCAGCCGCGCTCCTCCAGGTGACGTCGCGCCACCTGCTCCCCGTACCGGCCCACGCCGTCCTTCTTCGCCATCGCGTCCACCTCCGTGACCAGCCTGCGGTCACGGCGGCGGCGCGCGGGGCGCGGGAAGGGTCAGCTGTGCACGAACCGGCGATCCACAGGCCCGGCGTCACGCTCGGACGGCGGAAGCCCACCGCGAGGTGTCGCGGCGGGTCGTGACGGACTCAGAGCGCGAGCTCGGCCTTGGCCAGCTCCTCGACGTTCACGTCCTTGAAGGTGACCACGCGGACGGACTTCACGAACCGGGCCGACCGGTAGACGTCCCACACCCACGCGTCGCCCAGCCGCAGCTCGAAGTACACCTCGCCCGCCGCCGACCGCACCTGCAGGTCCACCTGGTTGGCCAGGTAGAACCGGCGTTCCGTCTCCACCACGTAGGAGAACAGGCCCACCACGTCGCGGTACTCGCGATAGAGCGCGAGCTCCATCTCGGTCTCGTAGTTCTCGAGGTCTTCGGCGCTCACCAGGCCATCATCCCACCGACGCGGTGGTTCCGGGCAGGTTCCCGGGCAGGTCACCCTGCAGCTCGTCCACGAGCTCGACGGGCGCGCCGTCAGGGGCCACCTCGGCAGCCACCTCGACCGCGGCACCCTCCGGCACACCCTCCGGCACCGTGCCGGGCAGCTTCCACGACCTGCGGTGGTACGGCGTCGGCCCGTGCAGGGCGAGGGCGTCCAGGTGCGCCTTGGCGCTGTAGCCCTTGTTCTGGTCCCACGCGTACTCGGGATGGCGCTGCGCCAGCTCCACGAGCAGGCCGTCCCGCTCCACCTTGGCCAGCACGCTCGCGGCGGCCACGGAGGTGCACGTCATGTCGGCCTTGACGAGCGTGCGCACCGCCGGGTCCGGCACGTCGTCCTCGGGCGCGTCCGCCGCGGCGAACAGGTCGAGCGCGGGCCGGGACAGCCAGTCGTGCTTCCCGTCCAGCACGACGACGTCGACGTCGCCGCACACCTGCCGCACCTGGGCCAGCGCGCGCCGCCCGGCCAGCCGGAGCGCCGCGATGATGCCCACCTCGTCGATCTCGGCGGGGCCGGCGTGACCGACCCCCCAGGCGACGGCCCACCGGCGCACCGCGGGCGCGATGGCCTCACGGGCGGCGGGGGTGAGCAGCTTCGAGTCGGCGACACCCTTGGGCCCCGTGCGCGTCGCGGCGTCGACCACGACGACGCCCACGCTCACCGGGCCCGCCAGGGCGCCGCGGCCCACCTCGTCCATCCCTGCCACGAGCCGCGCCCCGGAGGACAGGAGCGCCCGCTCCTGGCGCAGCGTCGGCACCGCGCGCACGGCTACTGCCCCGCCGGCGCCGTCTCGGACCCTGCGTCCGACTCGCCGTCGGAACCCGAGCCGGACCCCGCGGGCGGCGCGTCGGGCACACCGTCGAAGACGTCGGACGGGTGCCCGTGCCACCGCAGGCGGTCGAGGGGCCACACCGTGGCGAACGCCGTGCCCACCACGTTGTCGACGGGCACGAAGCCACCGCCGGGCTTGCTCGTGTTCTTGCGCGAGTCCTGGGAGTTCTGGCGGTTGTCGCCCATCACCCAGAGCATCCCGTCGGGCACGGTCACGTCGAACGAGTCCTCGCTCGGGATCGAGCCCGGCTTGATGTACGTCTCGTCGATCGGGGTGCCGTTGACCGACACACGGCCCTCGGAGTCGCAGCACGCCACGTTGTCGCCCGGCAGGCCGATGAGGCGCTTGATGAGGTGGTCGCCGGTGTCCTGCGGGAGCAGTCCCACGGTGGTGAGGAACGACACCGCCGCGTCACCGACCGGGCCGCGCTCCGGCGGCACGTAGGGCGGGAGCCAGTCACCCGGGTCCACGAAGACGACGATGTCCCCGCGCTGCAGGTCGAACGGGCCCGGCGTCAGCCGCGAGGCCATGACGCGGTCGCCCTGGGTCAGCGTGTCCTCCATGGACGCGCTCGGGATGTAGAACGGCTGCACGAGGAACGTCTTGATCAGCCACGACAGGACCAGCGCGCTGACGACGATGATGCCGACCTCGCGCAGCATCGCGAGAAAGCCGGACTGCTCCCTGCGGGGCTCACGACCGTGCGCCGCTGCTCCCCGACGGTGTGTGCCACCGCTGCTGCTGTCCCACGGATCTGCTGCGGTCAACGGCGTCCCATCGGTTGGGGTGGGCGGCGCCACCCGGTCGTAACTCGTCACGGGGTAACTCTGTCACCTCTCGGTGCACGCGGCGAACCGCCCCGCGGGTGCACACGGTCCCTGGCTGGAATCCCCACAGACCAGGGCAGGTGCGACGTCGGCCGCCCTCCTCGCGGTGAGGAGGGCGGCCGACGGGTACACGTCCTCGGACGCGGTCAGACCTCGCGCTTCTCGCGGATCTTCGCCTTCTTGCCACGCAGCTCGCGCAGGTAGTACAGCTTCGCCCGACGCACGTCACCGCGGGTGACGACCTCGATCGACTCGATGGTCGGCGCGTGCAGCGGGAACTTGCGCTCCACGCCCACACCGAAGCTGACCTTGCGCACGGCGAACGTCTCGCCGATCCCGCCGCCGTGGCGGGAGATGACGACGCCCTGGAACGCCTGGACACGAGAGCGGTTGCCCTCGACGACCTTGACGTTGACCTTGACGGTGTCGCCGGCGCGGAACTCCGGGATGTCGGACCGCAGCGAGGCGGTGTCGATCATGTCGAGCTTCTGCATCGTTCTCTCCGGGCCTGCCACAGGTCAGGCGCGAAATCGTGGGCCCTGCCCCGGCCGCACGGCCGTCAGGGTCCCGGAAGGGTGAGGATGGTGGTGCGGCTTGGCCCGGTCAGGGACGGTTGCCCGCCCCGGTCGTCCCCTGTGGCAGAGACCTGACCGGCGACGCACCGACGGTCCATTCTGCCATACCTGGGCGCTCGCGCGACGACGAGCGGGTGTGACGTCAGGCCCGCACGAGGCCGCCGTCGTCGCCGGGCACCCAGCCCAGCTCGGCGAGCAGCGCGACGTCGTGCTTGTCCAGGTCCGCGGGGTCCAGCGCCGCGATCATGTCCGGCCGGCGGCGCGCCGTCCGCTCGAGCGCGCGGTCCCTGCGCCAGCGCGCGATCCGTGCGTGGTGGCCGGAGAGCAGCACGTCGGGGATGTCGAGGCCCGCCCACGACGGCGGCTTCGTGTACACGGGGTACTCCAGCAGGCCCGCCGCGCCGTGCGACTCCTCGACGAGCGACTCCGGGTTGCCGACCATGCCCGGGACGAGGCGGGCCACGGCCTCGATCATGACGAGCGAGGCCACCTCTCCCCCGTTGAGCACGTAGTCCCCGATGGACAGCTCGCGCACGGTGACGCCGGCCGCCCGGTAGTGCTCGGCCACGCGCGCGTCGATGCCCTCGTACCGCCCGCAGGCGAACACGAGCTGACCGGCCGATGCCAGCTCCTCGGCGTGCCGCTGCGTGAACACCTCGCCCGACGGCGTCGGCACGACGAGCTGCCCGCCCGGCTCCAGCACCTCGTCGATGGCCAGGCCCCAGACGTCGGGCCGCATGACCATGCCGGCGCCCCCGCCGAACGGCGTGTCGTCCACGGTGCGGTGCCGGTCGGCGGTCCAGTCGCGCAGGTCGTGCACCCGCAGGTCAAGCAGGCCGCGCTGCCGCGCCTTGCCGACCAGCGACAGGTCCAGCACGGACAGGTAGTCGGGGAAGATCGAGACGACGTCGACGCGCACCTCAGGCGTCCTCGCTGCCGGCGTCGTCCGCGCCGTCGGCCCGGTCGACGATCGCGGCGTCCGCGTCCCGCGCCAGCAGACCACCGGGCGGGGTCAGCACGACGCGGCCACCCGCGACGTCGACCACGGGCACGATCGCCAGGACGAACGGGACGAGCGTGCGCGCCGTGCCGCCGTCGGGCAGGCTCTCCTCGATGAGCAGCGCCTCGTGCGCGGGCAGGTACTCCAGCGTCACGACGGTGCCGACCACGGTGCCGTCCTCGAGCTCGGCCCGCAGCCCGGCCAGCTCGTGGGGGTACCAGGCGTCCTCCTCGTCGGAGCCCTCCACCTCGACGACGAGCTCGACGCCCCGCAGGCCCTCCGCCGCCGTCCGGTCGGCCACCTCGGCGAACGCGACGAGCCACCGGCCCTGGTGCTGCCGCACCTGGGTCACCGTCAGCGGGCCGGCGTCGGCGGGCACGGTGTCGAGCCGCTCGCCGACCGCGAGCCGGGTCTCCGGGTCGTCCGTGCGCAGGTCCAGGGCGACCTCGCCCCTGAGCCCGTGCGCCTTCGTCACGCGGGCCACGGTGAGCTGCATGTCTCTCCTCGTTCAGGTGTCCGCGGGGGCGGACGCGTCCGGCAACGGCCGAGGCCCGGTCCGCGTACGGACCGGGCCTCGTCGTCGTGCTGGTGAGTACCTCTCAGCGCCGGTCGACGTCCACGACGTCGACCCGCACGGGGCCCTCGGTGGCGAGCGCACCGATCACGGTGCGCAGCGCGCGGGCCGTGCGACCACCCCGGCCGATGACCCGGCCGAGGTCGTCGGGGTGCACGCGGACCTCGAGCAGGTCACCACGGCGCAGCGTCCTCGCGGAGACGCGGACGTCGTCCGGGTTGTCCACGATGCCGCGCACCAGGTGCTCGAGGGCCTCCGAGAGCATCAGGCCTCGTCGCCCTCGGCCGACTCGGCCGGAGCCTCGGCGGCGGCAGCGGCCTTCTCGGCGGCCTTGGCCTTGGCCTTCTCGGCGTCGGCGTTCACGGCCTCGATCGCGGCAGCCGCGTCGGACTTCTCGCCCTTGACCTTCAGGGTGCCCTCGGCACCCGGCAGGCCCTTGAACTTCTGCCAGTCACCGGTCACCTTGAGCAGAGCAGCGACCTGCTCGGTCGGCTGCGCGCCGACACCGAGCCAGTACTGGGCGCGCTCCGACTTGATGTCGATGAGCGACGGCTCCTCGGTCGGGTGGTACTTGCCGATCTCCTCGATCACGCGACCGTCGCGCTTGGTGCGCGAGTCGGCGACGACGACACGGTAGTACGGGGCCCGGATCTTGCCGAGGCGCTTGAGACGAATCTTGACGGCCACGAAGTGGTCACTCCTGGTTCTGAACGGGATGGCCCGAGCACCGCGACGTGGGGTGACGCAGTGGGTGGGCCGGGACACGACCTGACCGGGTGAGAGGGGTCCGGGCACGCCGAGTACGTGCACATTGTGCCAGACCGCTCGGGGCCCCACCAACCAGACGTGCCTCACACCGGCACCCTCCGGGACGGCCTCAGCGCGCCGCCGGGTAGACCACACCGCGCAGCACGACCGCCGTCGGGTGGCGGAGCACCTCGATGTCCTCGCGCGGGTCGGCCGGGTAGACGACGAAGTCCGCGCTGGACCCCTCGACCACGGCCCCGAACCCGAGGTACTCGCGGGCGCGCCACGAGGCCATCGCCACGACCTCGGCCGGCGGGATCCCCGCCGCGACGAGCTCGGCGCACTCGTCGGCGATCCGCCCGTGGGAGATCGTCCCGCCCGCGTCGGTGCCGACCAGCAGCGGCACGCCCGCCTCCCAGAGCGCCCGCACGTGCTCGTACCGACGGGCGTGCATGGCACGCATCCGCCGGGCGTAGACCGGGTACTTGCCGTCGGCCTGTGCCGCGATGCTCTCGAACTGCCCGACCTGCAGCAGCGTGGGCGTGACCGCCACGCCGCGCTCCGCGGCGACGGCCATGTGCTCGGCGGTCATGCCCGTGCCGTGCTCGATGCAGTCGACGCCCGCGGCCAGCAGCCCGTCGATCGTCTCCGTCGCGAACGCGTGCACGGTCACGCGCGCCGCCTCCGCGTGCGCGACGGCGACGGCCTCGGCGAGCACGTCGTCGGGCCACAGGGGCCGCAGGTCGCCCTCGGGGCCGAGCGTGCGGTCGATCCAGTCGCCCACGAGCTTGACCCAGCCGTCGCCGCGTCGTGCCTGGGTGCGCACGGCCTCGGGCAGGAGCGCCGGCGACTCGAGCTCCAGGCCGTAGTTGCGCAGGTACCGCTTCGGCAGCGCCAGGTGGGTGCCCGCGCGGAGCAGGTGGGGCAGGTCGGGCCGGTCGTGCACCCAGGCGGTGTCGAGCGGGGAACCGGCGTCGCGCACCAGGAGCACGCCCGAGTCGCGGTCGGCGACGGCCTGCTTCTCCGCCTCCTCGTCCGGCACGGCGCCGTCGGCCGCGAGGCCGATGTGGCAGTGCACGTCCACCAGGCCGGGCACGGCCCAGCCCTCCAGCACCCGCATGTTGGTGCCCTGCGCGGACGGCCGGGTCAGGCTGACGCGGCCCGAACGGACCCAGACCTCCTCGGCCACGCGGTCGTCACCCAGCAGGATGCGTCCGCGCAACGCCGCGGTCGGACCTTCCAGCGCAGACATGCGGCTCCTTCGTTCTGCTCGCTCCCACGGCGGACACGCCACGCACCACCGACCCCACCACCCGGGCCGCCCGGACCCTGCCGCCGGCCGGACGTCACCGGCCGGACGTCACCGACCCAGGAACTTCTCCAGGCCCGGCGGCAGCTCGAGGTTGCTCAGGTCGGGCGCCTCGTCCTTCTTCGGGCCGACGCCGAACGCCGAGCCGGCCGGAGCGGACGGGGTGCTCGCCGCGCCGCCGCCGAGCGCGCGCTGCATCGCCTCGCGCTCCTGCTGGGCCCGCTTCGCCGGGTTCCCCGACTTGCCCTTCTTGCCCTTCTTCGGCGGCTGGGTCCTGCCGCGCGACTTCTTGCCCATCCCCATGCCGGGAGCGCCAGGCATCGCGGGCATGCCGCCCGGGCCCAGGCCGCCGCCCTTGGACATCTGGCGCATCATCTTCTGGGCGTTGTCGAACCGCTCGAGAAGCTGGTTGATCGCCGTGGTCGTGGTGCCGGCACCGCGCGCGATGCGGGCGCGGCGCGAGCCGTTGATGATCTTCGGGTTCTCGCGCTCGGCGGGCGTCATCGACTGGATGATCGCCTCGATGCGGTTCACCTCGCGCTCGTCGAACTGCTCGAGCTGCTCCCGCATCTGCCCCATGCCGGGCATCATCGAGAGCATCTTCTTCATCGAGCCCATGTTCTTGAGCTGCTGCATCTGCACGAGGAAGTCGGCCAGCGTGAAGTCCTGGCCCGTGGCCAGCTTCTTCGCCATCTTCTCGGCCTGCTCGGCGTCGAACGCCTTCTCGGCCTGCTCGATGAGGGTGAGCACGTCACCCATGTCGAGGATGCGGCTCGCCATCCGGTCGGGGTGGAAGACCTCGAAGTCGGTGAGCTTCTCGCCCGTGGACGCGAACATGATGGGCCGCCCGGTCACCTTCGCGACCGAGAGGGCGGCACCACCGCGCGCGTCGCCGTCGAGCTTCGACAGCACGACGCCGGTGAAGTCGACGCCGTCGGCGAACGCCTTGGCGGTGTTCACCGCGTCCTGACCGATCATCGCGTCGATGACGAACAGGACCTCGTCCGGGTTCACGGCCGCGCGGATGTCCGCGGCCTGCTGCATCAGCACCTCGTCGATGCCGAGGCGGCCCGCGGTGTCGACGATGACGACGTCGTGCTGGCGCTCCTTCGCGTACGCGACGCCGTCGCGCGCGACGCCGACCGGGTCGCCGATCAGCGGCGCGTCGGCGGCCGGGTCGTCCGCGTCGGAGGTGTTGCCCGGGTGCGGCGCGAACACGGGCACGCCCGCGCGCTCGGCCACGACGGACAGCTGCGTCACCGCGTTGGGGCGCTGCAGGTCGGCGGCGACCAGCACCGGTGTGTGGCCCTGCCCCTTGAGCGCGTGCGCGAGCTTGCCCGCGAGCGTCGTCTTGCCCGCGCCCTGAAGGCCGGCCAGCATGATGACGGTCGGCGGCGTCTTGGCGAGCGTCAGCGGCCGCGTCGCGCCGCCGAGGACCTCGACGAGCTCCTCGTTGACGATCTTGACGACCTGCTGCGCCGGGTTCAGCGCACCGGAGACCTCCGCCGACAGCGCGCGCTCGCGCACCGTCGCGGTGAACTCCCGCACGACGGGGACTGCGACGTCCGCATCGAGCAGGGCGCGGCGGATCTCCCGCACGGTCGCGTCGATGTCCGCCTCGGAGAGACGGCCCCGCGTGCGCAGGTTCTTGAACGTCGAGGTGAGCCGGTCGGACAGGGAGTTGAACACGGGCACAGCCTAATGGACCTCGTCCGCCAGTCGCGCCCGCGCCCGCTCGGTCAGCCCGTCCACGAGCTGCGCACGCCAGTCGGTCCAGGCCTTCGGGCCGAGCGACGTCGTGTCCGCCTCGGTCAGCGCCCGCAGCACGTCCAGCAGGTCCCGACGGTGGTCCACGGCCTCCAGCAGCGTCGTCACCGTCGCCGGGTCGTCGGGGTCGGCGCGGGTGGCCAGGTCGGCGAGCGTGAGGTGGTGCCGCACGAGGCGGGTGACGTCGTCGACCACGGCGGACGGGAAGCCTGCGCGGTTCAGCAGGGCCGGCACCCGGCGGGCGCCCTCCACGGAGTGGTCCGCGGCGCCGCGGACCTTGCCGATGTCGTGCAGCAGGGCGGCGAGCAGCAGCAGGTCGCCCGGCGACGTCCCGGTGTGCGGCCCGGTGTGCGGCCCCGCGAGCTCCGGAAGCCTGCGGCGCAGCCGGGCCGCGACCGACGCCGTCTCGACGAGGTGCCGGTCGACGGTGTGGCGGTGGATCGCGGCACGCTGCGGACGGTTGCGGACGTCGGCCCACTCGGGGAACCACGACGTCACCACCCCGGCGAGGTCCAGCGCCTCCCACACCGGCACCTGGGCGGGCCCGGCGCCCAGGAGGGCGAGCAGGCTCTCGCGCGCGGCGTGCGGCCACGGCTCCGGCAGGGGCGGGCACTCCTCGAGGCTGCGGATCGTCACCGGGGACAGCACCAGACCCGTCCGCGCGGCGGTCGCGGCCGCCCGCAGCGGCAGCAGCGGGTCGGACGCCGGACGGATGCCCACGCCGAGGACCAGCTCGCCGTCGTGCTCGACCAGCCCGTCCCCCACGGACCGCAGGCGGGGCGGGGTCCGCCGTCCGCGGACCATGAGCGGCCTGCCGACGCCGACGGGCCGCGCCAGCGCCTGCCGGGCCCGCCGGATGGTCATGTCGAGCGCGTAGGAGATGACCCGACCGGACTCGGCGAGCGCGGCGAGCAGCTCGTCGCCGTCGTCATGGCCGGTGCGCTCGGCGACCTCCTCCAGGTCGGCCAGCAGCAGACGGCTGGTGCGCCGCCGGGTGACGACCTGGAGTGTGTCGCGCACGTCGAGCAGGTGCGTGTAGGCGGCGTCGACCGCGCCGTGCGGGCGGTCGGTGAGCCAGGTCGCCGCGAGCGCGGACAGCAGCACCGCGTCCCGCATGCCGCCGCGGGCCTCCTTGAGGTCGGGCTCGATGAGGTACGCGAGCTCTCCCGCGCGCTGCGCGCGGTCGCGCGTGGAGGAGATGAGCTCGGGCAGGCGCCGCCGGGAGGCGGCGCGCCAGTCCGTGAGGACGGCGGAGGCCGCCCGGTGCACGACGACGGCGTCGCCGGCGACCGGCCGCACGCTGAGCCAGCCGATGACGGCGGGCAGGTCGCTGGCCGCCACCTGCCGGGACTGGCTGAGGGACCGCACGGCGTGGTCGAGGTCGATGCCGGAGTCCCACAGCGGGTACCACAGGCGCTCCGCGACCTGACGCAGCTCGTCCGCGCCGTGCGTGCGGCCGTCGTGGACGAGCACGAGGTCGAGGTCGCTGAGCGGCCCGAGCTCGCCGCGGCCCAGGCTGCCGACGGCCGCGAGCGCGATGCCCGACGGCTCGACGCCCTCGGTCGCGTGCTCGAACAGCTCGCCGAGCCGCTCGGTGACGCGCTGGCCGACGGCGGACCGCCGGGCCAGTCCGGACCGGCCGGGGCCGGTCAGCTCGGTCGCGATGCGGAGGAGCTCGTCGCGGAGGCCCCGCACCCCTGCCGCGGGGTGCGGGGCCTCTGCCTGCTCCCAGGCGTCGTCGGACGCCGGGTCACTGGTCATACGAGACGTCGGACGCCCCGGTCAGAGCGCGGCGTCGCCGTGCTCGCCGGTGCGGACGCGTGCGACGTCCTCGACCGGGACGACCCACACCTTGCCGTCACCGATCTTGCCGGTCTGCGCGGCCCCGACGATCGCCTCGGTCACCGCGGTGACGTCGGCGTCGGTCACGAGCACCTCGACGCGGACCTTGGGCACCAGGTCGACGGTGTACTCCGCACCGCGGTAGACCTCGGTGTGGCCCTTCTGCCGGCCGTAGCCGCTGGCCTCGCTCACGGTCATGCCGCGAACCCCTGCACCCTCCAGGGCCGTCTTCACGTCGTCCAGCCGGTGGGGCTGGACGACCGCCGTGACAAGCTTCATGCTCTGCCTCCTCGACAGTCCGGTCGCTGCACCGTAGTACGGTCAGCGGGCCTCGGTGATGGTGGATCCGGAGTTCTCGTACGCGGTCTCGCCGTGGACGGCGAGGTCGATGCCGCTGACCTCGGCCTCCTCGGAGACGCGCCAGCCGAAGGGCCGGATCACCAGGGCGATCACGAGCGTGACGACGGCGGAGAAGATGACGGCGATGATCGCGATGATCGCCTGCACGGCGAGCTGGCTGAAGCCACCGCCGTAGAAGAGGCCGGTCTCGGTGGCGAGGAAGCCGATGCCGATCGTGCCCCAGAGGCCGGCGACCAGGTGGACGCCCACGACGTCGAGCGAGTCGTCGTACCCGAACTTGTACTTGAGGCCGACAGCGAAGGCGCAGAGCGCACCGGCGATCACGCCGAGGATGATCGAGCCGACCGGGCTCAACGCGCCGGCGGCGGGGGTGATCGCGACGAGGCCTGCGACGACGCCCGAGGCGGCACCCAGCGACGTGGCGGCGCCGTCGCGGATCTTCTCGACGACCAGCCAGCCCAGGATCGCCGCGGCGGTGGCGGCGGTGGTGTTGACCCAGGCGAGGCCGGCGAAGCCGTCAGCCGTGAAGGCGGAACCACCGTTGAAGCCGAACCAGCCGAACCACAGGAGAGCCGCACCGAGCATGACGAGCGGCAGGTTGTGCGGGCGCATCGGCTCGGAGCCGAAGCCCTTGCGCTTGCCGATCACGAGGGCGAGCACGAGCGCGGCGGCGCCGGCGTTGATGTGGACGACCGTGCCACCGGCGAAGTCGATCGGCGCGGCGATCGACGCGAACGGGCCGTCGCCCGACAGGAGGCCACCGCCCCAGACCATGTGGGCCATCGGGAAGTACGCGAGAGTGACCCACACGGCGACGAACCCGAGCCAGGCGCCGAACTTGACGCGGTCGGCGATGGCGCCGGAGATCAGGGCGACCGTGATGATCGCGAACGTGGCCTGGAAGCCGACGCCCACGATGCCGGGGACACCGAAGTCGTCGATCAAGAAGTTACCGGCGTCGTCATAGATCGCGCCGGCGAGACCGAACTGGTCGAAGGGGTTACCGAAGATGCCGCCGACGTCCGCGCCGTAGGACATCGACCATCCCCACAGCACATAGATGACACCGGTGACGGCGATGGCGCCGAACGACATCATCATCATGTTCAGCACGGACTTCCCGCGGACCATCCCACCGTAGAAGAGGGCGAGACCGGGAGTCATCAGGAGCACGAGCGATGCCGAGGTCAGCATCCACGCTGTGGCTCCGGTGTCCAGTTCCATAAGACGATCCTCTCTTGGCCAGCTCTGGTGCTGGGCTCGCAACACAGTCGCGAAGGACCGTTTCACCGGGCGCACCTCGGCGTTACGGGGGCGTGACGCAGCGGTCGACGGTGTAAACGTCTCGTTTCACGCTCCGAATGGGCGAAATACCGTCGGCAAATGTGACTCGATCGTGATTGCTGCGCAATATGCGCGACATGAAGATGCGCCGTATGCATTCCACGATGTGGACGCATCCGGCGCATCAATCATGCGGGCGAGGCGCGAATTGGGCGGCGTGTTTTCCTCGCCGGACGAGCCTCGGTCTCACGCTCGCGAGCTCAGCCCAGGATCCCGTCGACGAACTCCTCGACGTCGAACGGCGCGAGGTCGTCCGGCCCCTCCCCCAGGCCGATGAGCTTGACCGGCACGCCGAGCTCGCGCTGCACCTGCACGACGATGCCGCCCTTGGCGGTGCCGTCGAGCTTGGTGAGCACGATGCCGGTGACGCCGGCCACCTCGGCGAACACGCGTGCCTGCGTGAGGCCGTTCTGGCCCGTGGTCGCGTCGAGGACCAGCAGCACCTCGCTCGGCGCCACGACCTTGCTCGAGACGCGCACGATCTTGCCGAGCTCGTCCATGAGGCCCGCCTTGTTCTGCAGGCGGCCCGCGGTGTCCACGAGCACGACGTCGACCTTCTCGTCGCGGCCGCGGGTCACCGCCTCGAACGCGACCGACGCCGGGTCGGCGCCCTCGCGGTCCGAGCGCACGGTCGGCACGCCCACGCGGTTGCCCCACGTGGTGAGCTGGTCGGCCGCCGCGGCGCGGAACGTGTCGGCGG
Source organism: Promicromonospora citrea (assembly GCF_013004695.1). Lineage (GTDB taxonomy): Bacteria > Actinomycetota > Actinomycetes > Actinomycetales > Cellulomonadaceae > Promicromonospora > Promicromonospora citrea. The sequence goes on along the minus strand of NZ_JABEMG010000034.1, from coordinate 2,924 downwards.
CGCCCAGCACGACGGTGCGCCCGTCGGCGACGAGCACGCGGGCGAGCTTGCCCACCGTCGTCGTCTTGCCGGTGCCGTTGACACCGACGACGAGGGTCACGGCGGGCAGGTGGGTACCGTCCTCCGCCGTGGTGGGCTCCGTGCGGAGGGTGCGGTCCATGGCCGGGTCGAGCAGCGTGACGAGCTCGGAGCGCAGCAGGTCGCGCACCGCGGCGGGCTCGCGCACGCCGAGCACGCGCACCCGGGTGCGCAGGGCGTCCAGCAGCTCCGTGGTCGGGCCCGCACCGACGTCGGCGAGGAGCAGCTCCTCCTCGATCTCGTCCCAGTCGTCCTCGGTCAGCGCGTCGCGCGACAGGACGGAGAGCAGTCGGGCGCCGAGCGGCGAGCCCGAGCGCGCGAGCCGGTCGCGCAGTCGCACGAGGCGGCCTGCGGTGGGCGCGGGCGTGTCGAGCGCGGGCGCTGCGGGTCCGGCTTCCTCGGGGGCGACCTCGGCGGGGCCGACCTCCTCGGGGGCGGCCGGTCGGGGCGCCGTCGCGGTGCCGGTGCCGGCCTGCGTGGAGCCGGGCGGCGTCGTGCCGCCGTCCTGCCCCTGGTCGCGCCGGCGACGCCGCGCGACGAGGAGCCCGGCGACGCCGCCGCCTCCCGCGAGGACGGCCAGGGCGGAGATGATCTCGATCCAGGGAAGCTCGTTCACGCCCCAGATTCTTTCATCTTGCGGCGACCGCCGTGGCCGCGGGCACCCTCAGTGGTGCCGCGCTCAGCTCGCCGCCTGGGCCGGGCCCTGCTCGGCCGGCGGCTCCTGGGCGACCTTCTGCACGCTGCGCACCGGGCGGACGGGGCGGAGCTGGCCGGGCAGGAGGTTGGACGGCTTGATGGGCACCGTGCCGAGCGGCACGTGCAGCGTCTTCTGCGCCTGGTCGCGCGCGCGGTTCAGCACGTCGGTGAGCTCCTCGGCGTCGACGTAGCCGGGCTTGGACTCGACCGTCGCGGCGAAGAACTCGGACATCCCCATGTCGACGGGGGACGTGTCGGGCCTGGGCTGCCGCGGCTTGCCCACCCAGACCGACGGCGCGCCCACGGCGTGGGTCGCGACGGCGGAGGCGCCGTAGCGCCGGCCCTGCCTGCGCCGCTCGGAGTCACCGCGCAGGTGCGAGAGGCCGGAGCGGACCCACTGCAGGAACGAGAAGTCGTCCTTCGTCGCGGGCGCGTCCATCTGGCTGGCCACGACGAAGACACCCACCGCCAGGACCAGGCACACCACCAGGAGGATGACCGACCACCACATGGTCCTATTGTGTCGCCTCTTGTGCGGTCGTGCCGCGTAAGCCGTCGCGACACGCCGGGCGACACGCGCGGGTGCACCAGGAGAATTCGCTCACACCCGGCGATCCGCGGCTTCGCCAGACGAAATTCACCCGCCGGACACGCCCTGTCAGGCGGTGCTGGGCACCGTCTCCCGGTCCCCCATGCGCTGGCTGATCACCGTCGTGACGCCGTCGCCGCGCATCGTGACGCCGTAGAGCGCGTCCGCGACCTCCATCGTGCGCTTCTGGTGGGTGATCACGATGAGCTGGCTGTCCTTCTGCAGCTCCTTGAAGATCTCGATGAGGCGCCCGAGGTTGACGTCGTCGAGGGCGGCCTCGACCTCGTCCATGATGTAGAACGGGCTGGGCCGGGCCTTGAAGATCGAGACGAGGAACGCCACGGCGGCGAGCGACCGCTCACCGCCGGACAGCAGCGACAGCCGCTTGACCTTCTTGCCGGCCGGCCGCGCCTCGACCTCGATGCCGGTGGTGAGCAGGTTCTGCGGGTCGGTCAGCGTGAGCCTGCCCTCGCCGCCCGGGAACAGGCGCGGGAAGATCTCCAGGAACTTCGCCGCCGTGTCCTGGAACGCCTCGGCGAACACCTGCTGCACCCGCTCGTCGATGTCGTCGACGATCTGCAGCAGGTCCTCGCGCGACTTCTTCAGGTCGGCGAGCTGGTCGGTGAGGAACTGGTGCCGCTCCTCCAGCGCCGCGAACTCCTCCAGCGCCAGCGGGTTGACGGCACCGATACGCGACAGCGCGCGCTCCGCCTTGGCCAGCCGGGCCTCCTGCTCCTCCCGCACGTACGGCACCATCCGGTCGGGCCTCGGCTCGCCCGGGTCGGTGTCCTCGGTCGCGTCGGCCGCGTCGGCCTCGGGCTCCGGCGGCGGCTCCGCACCGGCCGCCGCCACGATCACCGCCGTCGCCTTCGGGTCGTCGGGGCGCAGGCCCGCCTCGTGCAGGGCGCGCGTGCGGGCGATGAGCGCGTCCTCGCGCGCCGCCGCACCGCGCGGGAGGGGCGGGTCGCCCTCGTACCGGATCGGGTTGCCCTCCTCGTCGCGCTCGACGACGGCCCGTCGCTTGCGTCCCCGCACCACGACGTCGCCCTCGTAGACCGGGACCAGCTGGTGCGGACCGAACTCCTCGACCAGGACCTCGGGGTCCATGCCGAGCTCCTCGGTCGCCCGCGTCTGGAGCTGCTCGAGGCGGAGCATCTGCTGGGCGCGGGCCACCTCGTCGCGGTGCGCGACGTCGGTCAGCTCGCGGAGCTGGGCGGTGAGGGACTCGACGGTGCCACGCACCGCCAGGAGCTGCTCGGAACCCGCCGCACGGGCCTCCTCGGCGGCGGCCTTCTCCGCCGTCGCGCGGTCGAGCGACCGCGCGATTGCCTCGAGCGCCACGGCGACGCCCTGCTGGACCTCGACGGCCCGCGCGGCGTCCCGGCGTCGGGCCTCCTCGCGCTCGGCGGCGCGCGCCCTGGCCGCGCGCTCCTGCTCCGCCGCGGAGATGGTCACGATGGCGAGGTAGTCACCGCGCAGCTTCAGCGTCGGGATGCCGAGCAGGAGCGCCAGCAGTGCGCCCGCGCCGGCCGAGACGAGGAACGCGAGCCAGAACGGCGCG
>NZ_JABEMG010000033.1 GCF_013004695.1 Promicromonospora citrea | reverse complement strand
CGCCGATGGTACTGCCCTGGAGACGGGGTGGGAGAGTAGGACGCCGCCGGACAACCATTCCGTCAGGGGATGGACCCCCGCACCCCACACTGGGTGCGGCACGGGTCCATCCCCTGACGACGTTCACCGCACGTTGCACAGATTTCACAGTGGACGGGCCAGATTCCGGGCCTCCGGACGCCCCGCGGAGACTAGACTGGCGGGCATGTCCACCATCTCCCGTGACGAGGTTGCGCGCGTCGCCGCGCTGGCACGGATCGACCTGCGGCCCGACGAGGTCGACCGCCTCGCCGGTGAGCTCGACGTCATCGTCGAGTCCATCGCGCGCGTGAGCGAGGTCGCCACTCCCGACGTGCCGGCGACGAGCCACCCCCTCCCGCTGACGAACGTGTTCCGTGACGACGTGCCGGAGCCCGCGCTCCCGGTCCAGGACGTCCTGGCCGGTGCTCCGCAGCAGGAGGACGGGCGTTTCGCGGTGCCGCAGATCCTCGGCGAAGAGTGATGGGAACCCACGACATGACGAACGACCTCACGCGCCTGAGCGCGTCCGACCTCGCGTCCGCCCTCGCGGCGAAGGAGGTCTCCAGCGTCGAGGCCACGCAGGCCCACCTGGACCGGATCACCGCGGTGGACGGCGACGTCCACGCGTTCCTGCACGTCGCCTCCGAGGAGGCGCTCGAGACCGCCGCGCAGGTGGACGCCCGCCGTGCTGCCGGCGAGGAGGTGCACCCGCTGGCCGGCGTGCCCATCGCCGTCAAGGACGTGGTGGTCACCAAGGGCCTGCCCACGACCGCCGGGTCGAAGATCCTCGAGGGCTGGGTGCCGCCGTACGACGCGACGCTGGTCGAGCGCATCAAGGCGGCGGGGCTGCCGATCCTCGGCAAGACCAACATGGACGAGTTCGCCATGGGCTCCTCGACGGAGCACTCGGCGTTCGGCAACACGAAGAACCCGTGGGACCTCGAGCGGATCCCGGGCGGGTCCGGCGGCGGCTCGGCCGCGGCCGTCGCAGCGTTCGAGGCGCCGCTGGCCATCGGGACCGACACCGGCGGGTCCATCCGTCAGCCGGGCGCCGTGACGGGCACGGTCGGCGTCAAGCCCACCTACGGCGGCGTCTCGCGCTACGGCCTCATCGCCATGGCCTCGTCGCTCGACCAGGCGGGCCCCGTGACGCGCACCGTGCTCGACGCGGCGCTGCTGCACGAGCTCATCGGCGGGCACGACCCGCACGACTCGACGTCGATCGACGAGCCGGTGCCCGGCGTCGTCGAGGCGGCGCGGCAGGGCGCGTCGGGTGACCTCGCGGGGCTGCGCGTCGGCGTCGTCAGGGAGCTCTCGGGCGAGGGCTACCAGGCGGGCGTCTCCGCACGCTTCGAGGAGTCCCTCGAGCAGCTGCGCGCACTGGGCGCCGAGGTCGTCGAGGTCTCGTGCCCGAGCTTCGGCTACGCGCTCGACGCGTACTACCTGATCATGCCCGCCGAGGCCTCGAGCAACCTCGCCAAGTTCGACGGTATGCGCTTCGGCCTGCGTGTCGAGCCGGCCGAAGGCCCCGTCACCGCGGAGCGCGTCATGGGCGCGACCCGCGGCGCCGGGTTCGGCGACGAGGTCAAGCGGCGCATCATCCTCGGCACCTACGCGCTGTCGGCCGGCTACTACGACGCGTACTACGGCAGCGCGCAGAAGGTCCGCACGCTGATCCAGCGCGACTTCGCGGCCGCGTTCGAGAAGGCCGACGTGCTCGTCTCGCCCACGGCGCCCACGACGGCGTTCAAGTTCGGCGAGAAGCTCGACGACCCGCTGGCGATGTACCTCAACGACATCGCGACCATCCCGGCCAACCTCGCGGGCGTGCCGGGCATGTCCGTGCCGAACGGCCTGTCGGACGACGGCCTGCCGGTCGGCTTCCAGATCCTCGCCCCCGCCAAGGCCGACGACCGGATGTACCGCGTCGGCGCCGCGCTCGAGGCAGCCCTCCAGTCCCGCTGGGGTGGCCCCCTCCTGTCCCAGGCACCCGACCTCAAGACCACGGAGCTCGCCCGATGACCGCCGCCACCACGACCGGCCTCGTCAGCTACGAGGACGCCGTCCGTCGTTACGACCCGGTGCTGGGCATCGAGGTGCACGTGGAGCTCGGCACGCGGACCAAGATGTTCTGTGCGGCCGAGGTCGAGTTCGGCGGCGAGCCGAACACGCAGGTGACCCCGGTGAGCCTCGGGCTCCCGGGTGCGCTGCCCGTCGTCAACGGCAAGGCCGTCGAGTACGCGATCCGCATCGGCCTGGCGCTGAACTGCACGATCGCGGAGAGCTGCCGGTTCGCCCGGAAGAACTACTTCTACCCGGACGTCCCGAAGAACTTCCAGACCTCGCAGTACGACGAGCCGATCGCCTACGACGGCTGGATCGACGTGGAGCTCGAGGACGGCGCGGTGTTCCGCGTCGAGATCGAGCGCGCCCACATGGAGGAGGACGCGGGCAAGAACACCCACGTCGGCGGCGCCACCGGTCGCATCCACGGCGCCGAGTACTCGCTCGTCGACTACAACCGCGCGGGCATCCCGCTGGTCGAGATCGTGACGCGGCCCATCGAGGGCGCCGGCGAGCGCGCGCCCGAGGTGGCGCGGGCGTACGTGCAGACGCTGCGCGACATCTTCCGCACCCTCGGTGTGTCCGAGGCCCGCATGGAGCGCGGCAACGTGCGCGCCGACGTCAACCTGTCGCTGCGTACGAGCCCCGACGCGCCGCTCGGCACGCGCACCGAGACGAAGAACGTGAACTCGTTCCGCTCGATCGAGCGCGCCGTCCGGTACGAGGTGTCCCGCCAGGCGGGCGTGCTCGACGCGGGCCTGCCCGTCATCCAGGAGACGCGCCACTTCCACGAGGACGACGGCTCGACGTCGTCCGGCCGGGTGAAGTCGGACGCCGAGGACTACCGGTACTTCCCCGAGCCCGACCTGGTGCCCGTGGCGCCGAGCCGCGAGTGGGTCGAGGAGATCCGCGCGTCCCTGCCCGAGCTGCCCGTCGCCCGCCGGCGTCGGCTCCAGGCCGAGTGGGGGTACGCCGACGCCGAGATGCGCGACGTGGTGAACGCGGGCGCCGTCGACCTCATCGAGGCGACGATCGCGGCGGGCACGAGCGCGGCCGGTGCGCGCAAGTGGTGGATGGGCGAGCTGGCCCGGCGCGCCAAGCAGGACGAGGTCGCGCTCGAGGACCTCTCGGTCACCCCGGCGCAGATCGCGCAGCTCCAGTCCCTCGTCGAGTCCGGGCGGATCAACGACAAGATCGCCCGTCAGGTGCTCGACGGCGTGCTGGCCGGCGAGGGCGACCCGGAGGCGGTCGTCGTGGCGCGCGGTCTCGAGGTCGTCTCGGACGACGGCGCCCTGCTCGCCGCGATCGACGACGCCCTGGCGGCCCAGCCCGACATCGTGGAGAAGGTCCGCGGCGGCAACCAGGGTCCGGTCGGCGCGATCATCGGCGCCGTCATGAAGGCGACCAAGGGCCAGGCCGACGCCAAGCGGGTCCGTGAGCTCGTGCTGGATCGGATCGGCCGGTGACGGCGCGCGCAGCGGGGCCGCGCGGATGACCCGCGGCCCCGTCCTGCACGGTGAGATGGTGCGGCTGCGCCCCCTCGAGGGGCGCGACGCCGAGCGGCTGTGGGAGGCGGTGCAGGACCCGGAGGGCACCCGCCTGACGGGCACCACCGCCACCTTCACGCGCGAGCAGATCGAGGAGTGGGCGAGCACGGTCAGCGAGCGTCCCGGCCGCTACGACTGGGCGATCTGCCCCGCCGCCGTGCGGGACGGCAAGCCGGTCAGCGACGAGATGATCGGCGAGATCGTGCTCAACGACCTCGACGAGCACGCCCGCTCGGCCAACCTGCGGCTCCAGCTCCTGCCGAACTACCGCGGCCGCGGGTACGGCCGGGAGGCCATGCTCGAGGTGCTGCGCTTCGCGTTCGACGGCGTGGACGGCGACCCCGGGCCGCGGCTGCACCGCGTGAGCCTCGACGTGCTCAGCATCAACCCGCGCGCCAAGGCCCTCTACGAGTCCATCGGGTTCCAGGAGGAGGGCCGCCTGCGCGACGTCTACCGCGACGACGACACGTGGGCCGACGCGATCGTGATGAGCATCCTCGAGGACGAGTACCGGGCCACCCTGGCCTGAGCGCGAGGGCGAGGGCGGGACGCGTCGCCGCTGACGCATCCCGCCCTGCCCGCTCGGTGCCCGTCTCAGGACCCGGCGGTCACGGCGCGACCGCGCGTCCGGTGGTGGGCGAGATGTGGCCGGGGCAGAGGTTGCGGGACGCCAGGTCCTCGAGGATCCCCGGCAGTGCCTGAAGTGTGTTCTGCGGCCAGTCGTGCATGAGGATGACCTGCCCGTCGGTGAGCCGGCTCGCGGCCTGGCGGATCTGGCTCGCGCTGACGCCGTTGTAGTCCTGCGAGTCGATGTCCCAGATGATCTCGGTCAGGCCGAGGGAGGACCCGACCTGGCGGACCGTCCCGTTCGTGTCGCCGTACGGGGGCCGGAACAGCTGCGGCGTGACGCCGGCCGTCTGCTGGATCGCCGACTGCGTGGTGGACAGCTGCCACTGGATGTCGTTGTACCCCATCCGGGTCAGGTAGGGGTGGTCCCAGCTGTGGTTGCCGATCTGCAGCCCCGCGTCGGCGTAGGCCCGCATGAGCGACGGGTTCGCCTGGGCGTTCTGGCCGGTGGGGAACACGGTGCCGGTGGCGCCGTGCTGCCGCAGCGTGCTGATCAGCTGGCTGCTGGTGCCGGGGTTGGGGCCGTCGTCGAACGTGAGGCCCACGTAGCCGGCCGAGCAGGTGGAGGGGTTCCCGCCGCCGCCGTCGTCACCGCCGTCGCCGTCGCTCGAGCACGACGCCGTGGGCAGGGTCGTGTTCCCGTTCGAGTACAGCGTGATGCCGAAGGAGTTCCCGTTGCCGTTCGGCGTCGCCGTCAGGGTGCCGCTGGTGCCGGAGACCGACGCGTTCCAGCTGTTCTGCAGGCTCTGCCCGCTGCCGGTCGCGATCCGTACGCGCCAGTCGTCCGAGCCGCTGACGGTGAAGTTGACGTTGAACCGGTCGTTCCACGACTCGCCGCGGCTGACGTCCACGGTGCAGGAGCCGTCGCCGTCGTCCGCAGGCGGGGTGCCGCCGCCGGAGCCGAGCGTGATGTTCGAGCTGCCGCTGCTCTGGTACCCCTCCGTGGCCATGATCTGGTAGTCGTGGTTGCCGAGGTTCATGCCGTGGGACGCCCAGGCGTCGAAGTGGTTGCCCGCCGTGATGGTGCCGCCGGTGCGCTTCTGCTGGCGCACGCTCCAGTACTGCGGGAACGTCGAGCTGTCGCCCTCGATCGACGGGGCGTTGTAGCGCATCGTCCGGTAGATGTCGTAGGTGCCGCCGTCGGTGGTGACGGTGCCCTGGTAGTCGCCGGTGGGCCGGTAGGTGCCCCAGTTGTCGACCACGTAGTACTCGACCAGCGGGCTGCGGGTCCAGCCGTAGAGCGTGAGGTAGGCGTTGCCGGACGGGTTGAACGACCCCGAGTAGGACACGGTGCGTCGAGCCCCGGTGGCCCAGCCCTTGCCCGCCACGAAGTTGCCGGTGTTGCTCCACCGCGTGGAGTAGTTGCCGCCTGAGCCGAGGTCCATCGAGACCGTGCCGGGCGCGTCGGTCCAGAAGGAGTAGAAGTAGCCGTCGTGCGTGCCCGTCTCGTTGCGGTCCACCGCGGCGGCGGGGCCCGCGGTGGCCACCATGCCCGCGGCGAGGAGCGCCACGCTCGCGCCGATGCCCGCCAGGGCCCGGAGCAGCCGCGCGCGGGATCGCCTGATTCCGCTGGTAAACGATTTCGGAGTAGTAAACGTTTTCGTCATGTCGCACCTCTTCGTACGTGGCGGTGAACGGGTGTTGTGCGTGCCGACGCGGGCCGTGGACAGCGGCGTCCACGGGTCCCACGCTCGTGCTCGGCGGGGACGCCGTCCCGGCGGCCCCGACGGGTGTTCAGTGTGCCGACAACGGATGCCCAGGTCAAGGGTTCGTGCGGGGCCTGTTTTGACCATCCCTTGAGGGGCTGTGCGCTGGATGACTACTTCGCCAGGTGACTACCTCGCCAGGTGACTACCTCGCCAGGTGACTACCTCAGCGGTGGCGGGAGGGGGTGCGGAGGGTCACCCTGTGGACGCGTGGTGTCCGTGCCCGGGCACCGGAGGTAGCGTGAACGTGCCGCCCGCCTGCACTCGCGTGCGGCCACCCAGCATCGAAGGAGCTGACCCGTCATGAGCCGTCCCCTGCGCTCCCGGACGTCCACCCACGGCCGCAACATGGCCGGTGCCCGCGCTCTCTGGCGCGCCACGGGCATGGGTGCCGAGGACTTCGGGAAGCCGATCATCGCGATCGCGAACTCGTACACGCAGTTCGTGCCGGGGCACGTCCACCTCAAGGACATGGGCGACCTCGTGGCTTCCGCGATCCGCGAGGCCGGCGGCGTCGCCAAGGAGTTCAACACCATCGCCGTGGACGACGGGATCGCGATGGGCCACGCGGGCATGCTCTACTCGCTGCCCAGCCGCGACCTCATCGCCGACTCCGTGGAGTACATGGTCCAGGCGCACACCGCCGACGCGCTGGTCTGCATCTCCAACTGCGACAAGATCACGCCCGGCATGCTCAACGCCGCGCTGCGCCTCAACATCCCCGTCATCTTCGTCTCGGGCGGTCCGATGGAGGCGGGCAAGGCCGTGGTGGCCGACGGTGTCGCCAAGACCCCGCTCAACCTCATCAACGCCATCAACTACTCCGCCGACGAGAACGTGGACGACGCGGCGCTCGGCCTGGTCGAGGAGAACGCCTGCCCCACCTGCGGCTCGTGCTCCGGCATGTTCACCGCGAACTCCATGAACTGCCTCACCGAGGCCCTCGGCCTGTCGCTGCCGGGCAACGGCTCGACGCTCGCGACGCACGCGGCCCGCAAGGAGCTGTTCCTCGAGGCCGGCCGCACGATCGTCGACCTGGCCCGGCGCTACTACGAGGACGAGGACGACACGGCGGCCCCGCGCGGCATCGCGACCAAGGCCGCGTTCGCCAACGCGATGGCGCTCGACGTCGCCATGGGCGGCTCGACCAACACCGTGCTGCACATCCTCGCCGCCGCCCAGGAGGCCGAGGTCGACTTCACGCTGGCCGACATCGAGGACATCAGCCGCCGCGTGCCGTGCCTGTCCAAGGTCGCGCCCAACCACCCCGACTACCACATGGAGGACGTGCACCGGGCCGGCGGCATCCCCGCGCTGCTCGGCGAGCTCGACCGGGGCGGCCTGCTGAACCACGACGTCACCTCCGTGCACACCCCGACGCTCCGCGCCTGGCTCGACGACTGGGACGTCCGCGGCGGCAAGGCCACCGAGCGCGCGCAGGAGCTGTTCCACGCGGCGCCCGGGGGCGTCCGCACGACCCAGGCGTTCTCGACCGAGAACCGGTGGGAGTCGCTCGACACCGACGGCGCAGGCGGGTGCATCCGCGACGTCGAGCACGCGTACACCGTCGAGGGCGGCCTCGCCGTGCTGCGCGGCAACCTCGCCGAGGACGGCGCGGTCTTCAAGACCGCCGGCGTCGACCCCGACGTGTTCCACTTCGTCGGCACGGCTCTGGTCTGCGAGTCGCAGGACGACGCCGTCGAGAAGATCCTCACCAAGCAGGTGAAGCCGGGGCACGTCGTCGTCGTGCGCTACGAGGGGCCGGCCGGCGGTCCCGGCATGCAGGAGATGCTCTACCCGACGTCGTTCATCAAGGGGCGTGGCCTCGGCAAGCAGGTCGCCCTCATCACCGACGGCCGGTTCTCCGGCGGGTCGAGCGGCATCTCCGTGGGGCACATCTCGCCGGAGGCGGCGGCCGGTGGCACGATCGGTCTCATCGAGGACGGCGACGAGATCGAGATCGACGTCGAGAGCCGCCTCATCCGGGTCAACGTGCCCGACGAGGTGCTGGCCGAGCGGCGCGCCAAGATGGAGTCGTCGGAGCGCCCGTGGCAGCCCGCCGCCCGCGACCGGTACGTCTCGCCGGCGCTGCAGGCCTACGCGGCGCTCGCGACGTCGGCCGACCGGGGCGCCGTCCGCGACGTGGCGCGACTGCGCCGCGCCTGAGCAGGGTCGGCGCAGGACGAGGGAAGGGCAGGCATGAGCGACGCGATCACCCCGGCCGAGTTCTCGGCGGGACCCGGCGTGGGGGACTGGCGCGTGGTGGGCCGCTCCGCCGTGGTCCGTTACAGCACCGGCTCCTTCGCCACCGGCCTGCGGTTCGTCATGCGGATCGGGGTGCTCGCCGAGTCGGCGAACCACCACCCCGACGTCGACCTCCGCTTCGGGACGGTGACCGTGCGCACCACGTCGCACGACATCGGCGGCCTGTCCCGGCGCGACCTCGCGCTCGCCCAGGAGGTCTCGGCGGCCGCCCGCGAGCTCAGCATCGCGGCCGACCGGGGCCCCTGGACGGCCTCCGGAAATCCGGATGACGGCGGGTCGATCGTGCGGTAACGTCCCGCGATCGTGCCCCCGAACCCGCTCCGGAACCCGTACTGGCGGTTCCTCGTCGCCGGGTTCCGCGGGCAGTCGGCCTACCCGCTGGCCACGTTCGCCGGGCTCGTCGCCAACGCGACGTTCGGGCTGCTCAAGGGCGGCATCATGGGCGCGGCGGTGGACAGCTCGGGCGGCGAGCTCGCCGGCTACTCCGCCGCCACCATGGCGGCGTTCGTGTGGCTCGGCCAGGGCATGCTCGGCTCGGTCAACTTCTGGGGCGGCAGCGCCCTGCAGGACAGGATCCGCACCGGCGACGTCGCCGTCGACTTCCTGCGACCCGTGAGCGTCCAGGCCGCCCACGTGCTGACCGACGTCGGCAAGGGACTCTTCGCGCTGCTGCCGCGCGGCCTGCCCAGCGTCGTCATCGGGGTGCTCGTCTCGCACATGGCGCTGCCGGGCGACCCGGCCACGCTCGCGCTCGGGCTGGTCAGCCTGCTGCTCGGCATCGCCGTCTCGCACGCCACCGTGTACCTCGTGTCGGTCGCCGGGCTCTGGCTCGTCGAGACCCGCGGGGTCGCCGTGCTGTACATGGCGGTGTCCGGGTTCTTCGCCGGGCTCTACACCCCCGTCTACCTCTATCCCGACTGGCTGCTCGCGATCACCCTGGCGACCCCGTTCCCCGCCATGATGCAGCTGCCCGTCGACGTGCTGTCCGGGCGCGTCACGGGGTGGGCCGCCGGGCAGCACCTCACCGTGCAGCTCGGCTGGCTCGTCGCCGTACTGGTCGCCGGGCACCTCGCCACGCGCGCCGGGCGGCGGAGGCTGGAGGTGCAGGGTGGCTGACCGCCTGCGCGCCTACCGCGCCGTCCTCGCGAGCCGGGCCCGCTCGCAGGCGAGCTACCGCACGAGCTTTCGGCTGGACCTCGTCGGCGCGGTGCTGGTGGGCGTCATCGAGCTCGCCGAGATCTGGGTGCTGTACAGCGCGACCGACGAGATCGGCGGCCTCACGCTCGCGCAGGTGCTGCTCGTGTTCGGCGTCGCCGACCTCGCGTTCAGCCTCGCCGACCTCGTCGCCGGGCACTGCGACAAGCTGCCCGTGTACGTGCGGGCGGGCACGCTCGACGTGTTCTTCCTGCGGCCGCAGCCGATCCTCGCGCAGCTCGTCACGAGCGACCTCAGCCTGCGCCGGATCGGGCGCTGCCTGGTCGGGGCGACGGCGCTCGCGGTCGGGCTGGCGCTCAACGACGTCGCCTGGGGTCTCGGCGCGGTCGGCCTGCTGATGCTCGCGGTGCTCAGCGGGTTCGTCATCTTCACCGCGCAGTTCGTCACGGCCGCCGGGCTGCAGTTCTTCCTGGTCAACGGCGCCGAGATGACCAACGCCTTCGTCTACGGCGGGCGCTACGCGGCCACGCAGCCCGCGACCGTCTGGCCGCGGGCCCTGCTGGTCGTGTTCGGCACGATCTTCCCCGTCGCGTTCGCGGCGTACCTGCCCGTGTCCACGCTGCTCGGCACGCGGGGCGTGGCCGGTCTGCCGGCGTGGCTGGGCTGGTGCGCCCCGGTCGCCGCGCTGTGGGCCGTCGTGGTGGCCGCGGCGTGCTGGCGGTGGGGGCTGCGGCACTACCGAGGAGCAGGGGGATGAGCGACGTGAGCGGGAACGTGATCGAGACCGAGGGGCTGACCCGGGTGTTCACCGGGCGGCCGGAGCGCGGCAGCAGGCTGCGCCGCACGCGGCACGTCGCCGTCGACCACCTGGACCTCACCGTCGTGGCGGGGGAGTCCGTCGGCTACATCGGCGCCAACGGCGCGGGCAAGTCGACGACGATCAAGATGCTCGTCGGCATCCTCGTGCCCACGAGCGGGTCGGTGCGGACCGTGGGCCTGCACCCGCTCAAGGAGCGCCGAGCGCTCGCGCGCCGGGTCGGCGTGGTGTTCGGGCAGCGCTCGCAGCTCTGGTGGGACCTGCCCGTGCGCGAGTCGTTCTCGATCCTCGCGGCGATCCACGGTCTGTCGGCCGCGGACGAGCGCGCACGCACCGCCGAGCTGGTCGAGATGCTCGAGATGGGCGCGTACCTGGGCACGCCGGTGCGCCAGCTCTCGCTCGGCCAGCGCATGCGCGCGGAGGTCGCGGCGGCGCTGCTGCACCGCCCTGAGCTGCTCGTGCTCGACGAGCCCACCATCGGCCTCGACGTGCTGTCCAAGCAGCGGCTGCGCGAGTTCCTCGTCGCGCAGCGGCGCGAGCACGGCACCACGCTGCTGCTCACCACGCACGACATGGGCGACGTCGAACGGCTCTGCGAGCGCGTGCTGGTCGTCGACCACGGCAGGCTCGCGTTCGACGGCATGCTCGCCGGTCTGGCGCGCACCGTCGGCGCGCGCCGCGAGCTCGTGCTGGACCTCGCGACGCCGGGGCCCGACCTGACGGACGTGCCGGGGACCGAGCACGTGCGCAGCGAGTCGGACGGGCTGCGCCAGCGCCTCGCCTTCGACCCGCAGCGCACGACGGCGGCGCGGGTGCTCGCCGCCGTCGCGGAGCGCGCGGAGGTGGTGGACCTGTCGATCGTCGAGCCGGACATCGAGGACGTCGTCCGGGAGATCTACCGGGCGACGCGGTGAGCGGCGTCGGCCGGTGGAACGGGTCAGGCGTGGAGAGTCCGGATGTCGAGCTCGACGGAGAACGGCAGGTCGACCTTGAGCGTGTCGCGGTAGATCCCTGTAGGGACGTACGACCGGGTCAGCTCATCCAGCTCGTAGACGTGGACCGAGGTTGTGGTCTCCTCGGACTCGGACTCGGGCTCGACGCGCCAGAAGTGACTGATGCCCGCTTCCGCGTACTTGTGCGGCTTCACGGTCCGGTCGCGGTGTGCCGACTCCGGCGAGACCACCTCGATCGCGAGGACGACGTCGTCGACGTCGTAACAGGTCGCGTCGTCGTCGATCGTCGTCGTCGAGACGATCACGTCGGGTTCGGGCCGGTTGCGCTCGTCGAGCCGGACGGTCATCTCGCTGTCGACGACGAACCCTTCCGTCGCCTGGTGGGTGAGTTCGGTGCGCAGGGCAAAGATGACGCTGCTGTGCCAGCGCCGTTGCGGGGACATCATGAAGACGAGGACTCCGTCGATCAGCTCGGTGTGGCGGGGAGCGTCCGGCAGATTGTCCAGGTCCTCCGCGAGCCAGCCTTCCGGGCGCGGGGGGCGCATCCAGTCGGGGAGCTCGGGCATGGCACCACGGTAGCAACGCGCACCTGTCACGTCATGACTCGCCGCTGCCGCTGTCGATCGCACCTCTAGAACATAGCACCTCTAGACGGATGTGCCGAAACAGGCGACCGCTACCCTGTGCCGCGTGCTACCCGAACCGGCCGTCGCGCCGTCCCCGGCCTCCGCCCGCGCCGTCGCCACGTCGCAACCTGCCCCGCGGCCCGTCGCCCGCCTCGCGGGAGTAGCGGTGCACCTGCCCGAACGAGTCCGCGACGTGGCCGCCGCCGAGCGCGACCTGCACCGCAGGAACCCGGGCGTCGTGCCGCGGGTACCGATGGTGTCGCGGCTGACCGGCGTCCGCACGGTCCACGTGGCCGAGGACGACCAGCAGGCGTCCGACCTCGCCGTCGCCGCCGCGCGCCGCGTGCTCGACCAGGCGGGCCGCGGTCCCGCCGACGTGGACCTGCTGGTGTTCGCCTCGGCGACGCAGGACATGATCGAGCCCGCGACGAGCCACATCGTCGCCGCGAAGCTCGGCGTCCGCGCTCCCGTCATGGACGTCAAGAACGCCTGCAACTCGGTGCTCAACGGCATCGAGGTGGCCGAGGCGCTCATCGGCACGGGCCGGTACCGCCGCGTGCTGGTCGCGAGCGGCGAGATGCCCACGCGCGGCGTCCGCTGGGACGTGCCGGACCGGCGCACGTACGCGATGTCCGCCCCCGGCTACACGATGTCCGACGCCGGGGCCGCCGTGCTCGTCGAGGCGACGCGGACCGCCGACGGCTTCGAGGACGACCTCGCCGCCGAGCTCGCGGGGCTGGTCGACCCGGGGGCCGCGCCGTCGGGCATCCTGGGCTCGGCCTTCACCGCGGAGTCGCGGCACTGGGACGTCGGCATGCTGCCCGCCGGCGGCACGGTCAACCCGCGCGACCCCGAGCGGAGCTACTTCGAGATCGACGGCTCGCGGCTGCGCGAGGCGTTCCTGGCGTTCGGCTCCGGGCCGGTCGACGAGGCGCTGGGGCGTGCGGGCGTGGCCCTCGAGGACGTCGCGCTCGTCGCCGTGCACCAGGTCGCCGTCGGTTACCTCGCGGACGTGCACGAGGCCCTCGGCGTGCCGGCGGACCGCACGATCGTCACGGTGGCCGACCACGGCAACGTCGCCTCGGCCACGCTGCCGCTGCAGCTCGTCCGGGCGCAGGAGGCAGGCAGGCTGCGGCGCGGCGACGTCGTGCTGCTGCTCGGCCTGGCCGGCGGCATCAGCATGGGCGCCATGGTGGTGCGCTGGTGAGCGCGCCGCTCGACCCGGCGACGGCCCGCCTCGCCGTCGTGGTGCCCGCACTGAACGAGGCGCACGAGCACGGCATCCTGCGCACGCTCGACGCCCTGCACGCCCAGGAGGACGACGACTTCGACCTCGTCGTGGTCGACAACGGCTCCACCGACGGCACGGCGGACGTCGTGCGCAAGGCGATCGCCGAGCGGGGCCGCCTGCGCTGGCGCGTGGTCGAGGAGCCGCAGAAGGGGACGGGCGCGGCCGCCGACACGGGCATGCGCACCGCGATCGGCCTCGGCGCGGAGCTGCTCGCCCGCACCGACGCCGACTGCCTGCCCCCGCCCGGCTGGACGCGTGCGGTCCGCGCGGCGTTCGCCACGGGCGACGAGCTGGTCGCCGGGCGGCTCGTGCCGCGCACCGACGACCGTCCGGTCTCGCGATTCCAGCAGGGTGTGCTGTCCTTCGCGCTGTGGGTCTCGAGCTCGTTCGGCAAGGTGCGCCCGGGCAACCGCGACGAGGGCTACCTCGGCCCGTACGTGATGGCGCCCGGCTGCAACATGGCGATCACCGCGGCCCTGTACGAGCGCGCGGGCGGGTTCCCGCGCACCCGGATCGAGGACGTGCACGAGGACCGTGCCCTGGTCAACGCCGTCCGGCGGGTGACGACGCGGTACGGCGAGCACCCCGAGGTGTGGGTACGCGCCTCGACGCGGCGCGTGCACGCGTGGGGACTGGTGCGCACGCTCGGCTGGTACGCGGACCACCGGTACCGGCCCGAGGTGGTCGACATCCGATGACCGGCACGGACGTCACCGCCCGCGGGACACGTCGGGCCGGTCACCCGGCGAGGCCGCCGGAGGAGCACTGGGAGGAGCGCGTGCAGCGCGCCGCCCACCCGCTGGCCTATCCGGCGATCCGGTCGGCGCGGCACCGGCCCGTCGTGCGCGTGCCGCGCGTCGGCGTCGTGGTGAGCGACGCCGCCGTCGCGCGCGAGGTGCTGCTCGACCTCGAGCACTTCTCCAAGGTGGGGCCAGGGGCGCCGTCGGACCTGTGGACGCCCGTGCTCGGGCCGTCCGTGCTGCTCAACATGGAGGGTGCGGAGCACGCCGCGCTGCGGCGCACGCTCGGGCCCCTGTTCTCCCCGCGCGCGGTGCGGCGCCTGGTCGCGGGCGACGACGCCGCGGCGGCGGGCGACGGCGTGCTGCCCCGCCTGACCCGGCGGCTCGCGGCGGGGGAGACGGTCGACCTCGCGGCCGCCGTGACCGAGCAGGCCGGCGCGGTGATCTGCGGGATGGTCGGACTGCCGCCGACCGACGACGCGGTGCGCTCCGCCATGACCGCCGCGCGCACGATCACCGGGATGGTGCGCCTGCACCGGCACGGGCTGACCAGGTCCCAGGTGAGGCAGGCGCGCGCCGTCCTGGAGCGGCTCACCACGCCCGCGCGCGCCGCCTACCGTGCGGGCGACCCGGCCACCGTGCCGGGCCGGATGCGCGACCTGGGGCTGTCGGAGCGTGAGGCGATGGGCGCCGTCGGCGCGTTCGTGCTGACCGGCACCGAGACCATCCAGTCGTTCGTGCCGCGCCTCGTCGCCGTCGCGCACGACACCGGCTGGACGGGCCGGCTGCTCGGCGGTGACGCCGACCTGCGCCGCCGGGCCGTCGAGGAGGGGCTGCGCGTCACCGTGCCGACGCCCGCCATGCTGCGCTCGGTGCGTGCCGCCACCACCGTGGCAGGGGTGCCCGTCGCCGCGGGCGACCGCGTGGTGATCGCGACCGTCAACTGCTGCCGCGCGGCGGGCGGCTTCGACCCGGACCGGCCGATCGACCCGGCCGTGCGGCACCTGTGGTTCGGCGCCGGCCCGCACTTCTGCCTCGGCATGCCGCTCGCGACGGCCCAGGTGGACGCGGTGCTCGACGCGCTCGCGGCGGCGTCGGCGGACGGACGGGTGCCGGTCGTGGGCCGACGCGGCGTCGAGCGAGGCGTGCTCGTGCCCGCGTACCGGTCGCTCGAGCTGCGGCTCGGCCCGGCCGGGTCCGGTCCGGAGAGGGCCGTCGCATGAGCCACTTCCTGGACGGGCTCGCGCAGCGGGCCCGGGAGACGCCGTCCGCCGTCGCGCTGCGCTGGTTCGGCGGACGGGACGGCGCGCGGGTGCGCGAGGAGCTCACGTTCGCGGACCTCGCGGGCCGGGTCGAGCGCACCGCCGCCGCGCTGCGTGCGCAGGGTCTCGAGCGCGGCGACCGCGTGCTGTTCAGCATCCGCCCCCGGCCGGAGGGCGTCGTGCTGTGCCTCGCGGTGCTGCGCGCGGGCGGCGCTGTCGTCTTCGTCGACCCGGGATCGACGCCGGAGCTGTTCGCCGCGCGGCTCGCCGCGGCGCGTCCGCGCTGGGCGGCCACCGAGGCGCTGCTCTATGCCGCCTCCTCGGGGCCGCTGCGCCGGGTGGCGCGCTCGCGCGGCCTGCTGCTGCCGGACTACGGGCGGCTGCCCGTGCGGCACCTGTACTCCGGGTCGTGGCTGCCGGGGGTGCCGCGCGGCGCCCGGCGGGTCGCACGGCTGGCGGACGGCGTCGCCGGGACCGGGTCGGGGGACGCCGACCTCGACGCCGTCGCGCTCGTGGTGTTCACGTCGGGCACGACGTCCGACCCCAAGGCCGTGGTGCACACCGCCCGCACGCTGGGCGGCATGCTCGACCTGTTCCGGCAGGTGGGCGACCTGCGGCCGGGGCAGCGGGCGCACACCGACCAGATGTTCCTCGGGCTGCCCGCCGTGCTGGCGGGCGGCACGTGGGAGATCCCGGCGCGCACGCCGCGGGACGCGCCGGAGGCGTTCGCGCGCGGCGTCGCGGGGGCCGACTCGTCGTTCCTCGTCCCGGCCGACGTGACGGCCCTGCTCGACGTGCTCGAGGCGCGCGGGGGCGCCGCCGTCGGGCCCGCCGTGCTGGCCGTGGGCGCCGCGCCCGTGACGCCCGCGCTGCTCGCCCGCGGGCGCCGCGTGCTGCCGGGCACGCGCTGGCTCGCGGTCTACGGGGCCACGGAGATCCTCCCGGCCGCCGTGACCGACGCCGACGAGAAGCTCGCCGCCGCGGCCGAGGGCGACCTCGTGGGGCGTCCGCTCGACGGCATCGGCGTGCGGATCGACCCGCCGGCCGCCGAGCCGGGTGGTGAGCCCGGTCCGGAGCCGGGGGACGGCGCCGCCGTCGGCGAGCTCGTGCTGACCGGCCCGTCGCTCATGGCCGGCTACCTCGCCGACCTCGACGCCGGCAGGCCGCCCGCCACCGAGCACCGCACGGGCGACCTCGCCCGCCAGGACGCCGCCGGGCGGATCGTGCTCGTGGGCCGGACGCGCGACATGATCATCCGCGGCACGGTGAACATCTACCCGGGTCTCTTCGAGCCGCGCCTGCGCGAGCTGCCCGGCGTCGCCGACGCCGTCCTCGTGGGCGTGCCGCAGCCGGATGGCGACGAGCGGGTGGTGCTGGTGGTGACGGCGGAGGGCCGTGGGGTCGCCGACGGCGCCGAGCGCGTCCGCACCGGCACGCCGCTGGTCCGGTCGGTCACCGAGCGCCTGGCGGGCGTGCTCGACCACGGCGCGCTGCCCGACGTCGTGGTCGAGGCGACGCACGTACCGCTGGCGGGCAGGTCCCGGAAACCCGACCGTCGACTCCTCGTGGACTGGGTGACACCCGTGGCGGGTACAGTGCGCGCATGAGGGTGGCTGTGACCGGTTCGTCGGGGTTTGTAGGGGGTGCCGTCGTCCGGGACCTCGCGGCGCACGGGCACGAGGTCGTCGCGTTCTCCCGCCGCGTGCCGCGCCTGCCCGACGAGCTCCGCGACCAGGTGACCCACCAGGTCTGGGACCTGCGGGACGGTCCGCTGCCCAAGGAGGACCGGCCCGAGCGCGTCGACGCCGTGGTGCACTGCGCCGCCGCGGTCGGCGACGGCGGCAGCCACGCCCGCGCGTGGGTGGTCAACGTCGAGGGCACCCGCGCGGTCCGCGAGACGTTCCCGGAGGCCCGGTTCGTGCACGTGTCCTCGGGCAGTGTCTACGACCCCCGTACCCCGAGCGTCGCCGCGACCGAGGACGAGGCGCCCGCGCGCGGGTACCTCAACGCGTACGGGTCCACGAAGGCCGCCGCCGAGCGCTACCTCGCCGCCGACGCCGCACGCGAGGACAGGGGGCCCGTCGTCGTGCTGCGGCCGCACGCGGTGTACGGGCCGGGCGACACGACCCTCCTGCCGCGGATCGAGGCGGCCGCCGTCGGCGCCTGGCTGCCCCTGCCGGGCGGCGGCCGGGTACGGCAGCACCTCACGCACGTGGACACCCTGACGAGGGCGGTGCGGGCCGCGCTCGTGGCCGACGTCGAGCCGGAGGTCGCGACAGGCCGGCCGCTCGTGGCCAACGTCGCCGACGCCGAACCGGTCGACCTCGGGCAGACGGTCGAGCTGCTCATGTTCGCGCGGTTCCGTCCCGTGCAGGTGGTGGGCGTGCCGCTGCCGCTGGCGCGGGCGCTCGCGTGGGCAGGGGAGCGGGTGGCGCGCTGGACCGGCCGCGAGCCGCGGCTGTCGCGGTACGCGATCAGCCACCTCGCGATGGAGCGCACCTACGACCTCACGGTGCTGCGCGAGCGGCTCGGCGTGGACCCGGCGCCGACGACGCTGCACGGGGCGATGGGCTGGTGAGCCGCCGCCGGCTTGCGGGCGCCCGTCTCGGATGGTGGGACCTTTGGCTCGCTGGATGACACCGGCTCGGATTCGGCGTAACGTGCTGCGCGTGCAGACGATCATTCTCGTAGTACTTCCTGAGCGCGCGGCCTAGGCCCAGCACAGGCTTCGTCCGCGCGCTCACCCTGGCAGTCCTTTCTCATCAGAGGACCCGGGGTTTTTTTGTTGTCACGAACGCTCGCTTTCGCCCCGTCCGGGGCGCGACGGCAGGAGAACCGCATGACCGGCACACCGACACCCGCACAGATCGCCGCGCGCGCCGAGGCGCGTGACCAGGTGCGCACCGAGCTTCGGTCCCGCGTAGGCGGCAAGGCGGAGCTTGACAGCGCCTCCCCGCGCGTCGGGCCGGAGGAGGTGACGGGTGCCGAGTCCATCGTCCGCTCGCTCGAGGAGGTCGGGGCGGACGTCGTCTTCGGCATCCCCGGCGGCGCGATCCTGCCGACGTACGACCCGCTGATGGACTCCGCCAAGCTGCGGCACATCCTGGTGCGGCACGAGCAGGGCGGCGGGCACGCGGCGTCGGGCTACGCCCACGCGACGGGTCGGGTCGGCGTCACGATGGCGACGTCGGGCCCCGGCGCGACGAACCTGGTCACGCCCATCGCCGACGCCAACATGGACTCGATCCCGCTGGTCGCGATCACCGGGCAGGTGGCGAGCGCCGCGATCGGGACCGACGCGTTCCAGGAGGCGGACATCGTCGGCATCACGATGCCGATCACCAAGCACTCCTACCTGGTCACCGACCCCGCGGAGATCCCGCGCACCATCGCGGAGGCGTTCCACATCGCCTCGACCGGCCGTCCGGGGCCGGTGCTGGTGGACATCGCGAAGTCGGCGATGCAGTCGCGCACCACGTTCTCGTGGCCGCAGGAGCTGAACCTGCCCGGCTACCACCCGGTGACCAAGCCGCACTCCAAGCAGATCCGCGAGGCGGCCAAGCTGCTGGCCACCGCACGCCGGCCCGTCCTGTACGTGGGTGGCGGCGTGATCCGCGCGGGGGCGTCCGAGCTGCTGCGCCAGCTCGTCGACCTCTCGGGCGCGCCCGTGGTGACCACGCTCATGGCGCGCGGTGCCGTGCCCGACAGCCACCCGCAGCACCTGGGCATGCCCGGCATGCACGGCACCGTGCCCGCCGTGGCGGCGCTGCAGAAGGCCGACCTCGTCTTCGCGCTCGGCGCCCGGTTCGACGACCGCGTCACGGGCAAGCTGTCGAGCTTCGCGCCCCTGGCGACCGTCGTGCACGCGGACATCGACCCGGCCGAGATCGGCAAGAACCGCACGGCCGACGTGCCGATCGTCGGTGACCTGCGCGAGGTGATCGGCGACCTGCTGCCCGAGCTGGCGCGCGAGCACGAGGAGCACGGCCGCCCGGACGTCGAGGGCTGGTGGCGGCAGCTCGACGAGTGGCGGCGCACCTACCCGCGCGGCTTCAGCGAGACGGCGGACGGCCTGCTGTCGCCGCAGCACGTGATCCAGCGCCTGGGCGAGCTGACCGGGCCGGACGCGATCTACGTGGCCGGCGTGGGGCAGCACCAGATGTGGGCGGCGCAGTTCATCGACTACGAGCACCCCAACACGTGGATCAACTCCGGCGGTCTCGGCACGATGGGCTACTCGATCCCGGCCGCGATGGGCGCGAAGGTCGGCCAGCCCGACCGGACCGTCTGGGCGATCGACGGCGACGGCTGCTTCCAGATGACCAACCAGGAGCTGGCCACCTGCACGATCAACGACATCCCCATCAAGGTGGCGCTGATCAACAACAGCTCGCTGGGCATGGTGCGGCAGTGGCAGACGCTGTTCTACGAGTCGCGCTACTCCCACACCGACCTGCACACCGGGCACGGCACCATGCGGGTGCCCGACTTCGTGAAGCTCGCCGACGCGTACGGCTGCGAGGGCATCCGCGTGGAGCGGGCGTCCGACGTCGAGGCGGCGATCAAGCGGGCCAACGAGATCGACGACCGACCCGTCGTCGTGGACTTCACCGTCTCGCGCGACGCGATGGTCTGGCCGATGGTGGCCGCCGGCGTGAGCAACGACGACATCCAGTACGCACGCGGCATCTCGCCGGCGTGGGAGCGAGAGGACTGATCCCGTGTCGAGGCACACCCTGTCCGTGCTCGTGGAGAACAAGCCCGGCGTGCTGACGCGCGTCGCCGGCCTGTTCGCCCGTCGCGCGTTCAACATCCACTCCCTGGCCGTCGGCCCCACCGAGCACGAGGAGATCTCGCGCATCACGGTGGTCGTCGACGTCGAGGAGCACCCCCTGGAACAGGTCACCAAGCAGCTCAACAAGCTCGTCCACGTGATCAAGATCGTCGAGCTCGAACCCGAGTCGTCGGTGCACCGCGAGCTCCTGCTCGTCAAGGTGCGGGCCGACGCCGCCACCCGAACCGGGGTGCTGGAGGTCGTCGACATGTTCCGGGCGCGCGTCGTCGACGTCGTGCCGGACGCCGTGGTCATCGAGTCCACGGGTCCCGCGGCGAAGCTCGACGCCCTGCTCGCGGCGCTGGAACCGTACGGTGTCCGTGAGATCGTCAAGTCCGGGATGCTGGCCATCGGCCGCGGCTCGCGGTCCATCACGGACCGCGCGCTCGAGCGCGCCGTCCGGTCCGCGTGAGCGTGGCACACCCCCTGCACGACCCCCAAGACCCCCGAGAAACGAACTCAAGGAGCAAGAACCGTGGCTGAGATGTTCTACGACGACGACGCCGACCTGTCGGTCATCCAGCAGAAGAAGGTTGCTGTGATCGGCTACGGCAGCCAGGGCCACGCGCACGCCCTCAACCTGCGTGACTCCGGTGCCCAGGTCACCGTGGGCCTGCGCGAGGGCTCGGCGTCCCGTGAGAAGGCCGAGAACGAGGGCCTCACCGTGGCGACCGTGCCCGACGCGGTGCGGGAGGCCGACGTCGTCGTGATCCTCGCGCCCGACCAGGTGCAGCGCCACCTGTACGCCGACGACATCGCGCCCAACCTCAAGGAGGGCGCCGCGCTCGTCTTCGGGCACGGCTTCAACATCCGGTACGGGTACATCAAGCCCGAGGCCGGCCACGACGTGCTCATGGTCGCCCCGAAGGGCCCCGGCCACATCGTGCGGCGCGAGTTCGCGGACGGCCGCGGCGTGCCCGTGATCGTCGCGGTCGAGCAGGACGCGTCCGGCTCCGCCTGGGACCTGGCCCTGTCCTACGCCAAGGGCATCGGCGGCCTGCGCGCCGGCGGCATCAAGACGACGTTCACCGAGGAGACCGAGACCGACCTGTTCGGCGAGCAGGCCGTGCTGTGCGGCGGCGCCTCGCAGCTGGTCCAGTACGGCTTCGAGACGCTGACCGAGGCCGGCTACCAGCCGGAGGTCGCGTACTTCGAGGTGCTGCACGAGCTCAAGCTGATCGTCGACCTCATGATCGAGGGCGGCATCGCCAAGCAGCGCTGGTCCGTCTCGGACACCGCCGAGTACGGCGACTACGTCTCCGGCCCGCGCGTCATCGACCCGCGCGTCAAGGAGAACATGAAGGCCGTGCTCTCCGACATCCAGGACGGCACGTTCGCGGCCCGCTTCATCGCGGACCAGGACGCGGGCGCCCCGGAGTTCAAGGAGCTGCGCGCCAAGGGTGAGCAGCACCCGATCGAGGCGACGGGCCGCGAGCTGCGCAAGATGTTCTCGTGGATCAAGCCGTCCGACAGCGACTACGTCGAGGGCTCGGCCGCCCGCTGACCCCTCTCTCTCGTCGAGGTAGTCACGTGGCGAGGTAGTCATAGGGCGAGGTAGTCACCTGGCGAGGTAGTCACCTGGCGAGGTAGTCACAGGGCCGGAGCGCTGACCAGCGCTCCGGCCCTGTGCCGTATGACTACTTCGCCCTGTGACTACCTCGCCCCATGACTACCTCGCCCCATGACTACTTCGCCCTGTGACTACCTCGCCCTATGACTACCTCGCCAGGTGACTACCTCGGCGCAGCGGGGAGGGTCAGGGGGTGCGGCGGCGTTCTGCCAGGAGCGGGACCGCGACGCCGACCAGCGTCAGGGCCGCGCCGACGTACGTCGCGACGCCTGGCGGCGTGGCACCCGGCGTGACGACGTCGAGCACGAGCGCGGCGACGATCTGCCCCGCGATCATGCCGAGGCTGAGCAGCAGCACGCCGATGCGGTGCACGATCGCGGCCGACACGGCGATGAACGCGATGCCGATGAGGCCGCCGACGTACAGCACGGGCTGGGTCGGGAACGCGCCCTGCGGCACGCCGCTGACGAGCACGGACACCCCGAGCGCCACGCCGAGCACGACGGTGCCGACGACGAAGTTGACCAGCGTGGCCGCCAGCACGTCGTCCGCGGCGGCGCGCACGTGGCCGTTGACGGCCTGCTGCCAGGCCGAGCCGACGCCCGCGAGCAGCGGGAGCACCGCGAGCCCCAGGGCCGACGACGACCCGAGGCCGCCCGACACCGCGATCGCCACGGCGACGACCGTGAGCACAGGGCCGACGGCGCGCGGGAACGTCACGAGCCGGACGCCGCCCGGCCCGAGGCCGAGCCGGTCGACGACGACCGAGCCGACGGACTGGCCGGTCACGAACGCGACGATGAACGTGGCGACGCCGAGCGCACCGACGGTCAGGCCCTGCGTGGCGACGAAGAACCCGCCGGCCGCGCCGCCCAGCACCTGCCACGGCCGCAGCGTGCCTGCGCGCAGGGCGGCGCCGACGCGCCGCATGCCCGTGCGGCCGCGCCGCCAGACGAGCAGGGCGAGCGCCAGCACGAGCAGGCCGGACCCGAACGAGACGACGGCGGCCAGGTAGCCGCTGCCCACGTGGTCGGCGAGCGAACCGTTGATGCGGCTCTGCGCCGCGACGGCGGCGCCGCCCACGACAGCGAGCGCGACGCCGAGCACGGGACGGGAGGCGGATGCGGGCGGGGTGGTTCCGGGCACCCGGAAAGTCTAGGAACGGCGGTTGCCCGAGGCAGCGGCGTCCGGCTGTCGGTCTCGTCACAGGAGGGCCGGTCGAACAGCACGACGGCGCCCCGGCCGTGACCGGGACGCCGTCGTGAGGAACGCAGATCAGCTCGTCAGGCCGTCGACCCAGTCCTGGTTCTCGGCGATCCACGCCTCGACGCCCGCCGCCGGGTCGTCGGGGTGCTCGTTGACCACGAGGTCCTCGAGCGTGCCGTACTGCTCGTCGTCCAGCTTCGCGTTCGCCATCATCTCGGCGACCTCGGGGAACTCCTCGCCGAAGCCCTTCGTCGCGATCTCGTGCAGGCCCTCGGCCTCGCCGAGCGCGCCCTTGGGGTCCTCGAGGTCGCGCACGGGGAACGTGTTGTTGGCCCAGAAGGGGCGCCACAGCGTGACGACGATGTCCTCCTCGGAGCCCACCGCCTCCTCGAGGGCGTTGAGCATCGCGGGCGTCGACGACGTCTGCAGGGTCCAGCCGTCCTCGTCCAGGCCGTACTGCGGGATGACCTGCTCCTGCGTCGCCTTGGTCAGGCCCGCGCCCGCCTCGATGCCGACGATCTTGCCGTCGTAGTCGTCCGCCTTGCCCACCAGGTCCTCGATGGACTGCAGCTCGGAGTACTCCGGCACGGCGATGGTCAGCTTCGCGCCGTCGTAGTAGGTGCCGAGGTCCTCGAGGTCGTCGCCGTACTCCTCCATGTACGCCGCGTGCGTGACCTCGGGCCACGCGGAGGGGTACACGTCGAGGTCGCCCTCGGCCAGGCCGGTGTACAGCGGCGCGGCGTCGTTGATCTCCTCGATCTCGACGGTGTACCCGTCCTCCTCGAGGATGTGCTTCCACAGGTAGGCGGTGCTCAGGCCGTCCGTCCACGAGGGGATGATGCCCAGCGTGATGGTCCCGCCGCCCTCGCCCTCGCTGCTGCCGCCGTCCTCGCTGCCGCAGGCCGTGAGGCCCAGGCCGAGGCCGAGCGCCAGCGTGGCCGCTCCGATCCGCTTGCCGGTCGTGCCGATCATCGGTGTCCTTCCGTTTCGTATCTCTGGGGTGCGTCGTGTATGGGTAGGCGTTCTGCAGGGGTGTTCCGGCTCGCGTGAGGGAGCAGGGACGGTCAGGGGGCGGCGCTCGCCGCCGGGGTGCGGGTGAAGCGGTCGCGCAGCTCGCGCAGGCGGCCGCGGCCGGGCCGCCGGGTGCCGATGGACGCGGTGAGGCGGTCGAGGAAGATCGCGAGGATCACCACGGAGATGCCGCCGTCGAACCCGAGCGCCAGGTCGAGGGTCGAGAGGCTCTTGATGACCTCGTTGCCCAGGCCGGGGGCGCCGACGAGGCCGCCGATGACGGCCATGGACAGCGACAGCATGATGACCTGGTTGACACCGGCCATGACGCTCGGGAGCGCCAGCGGCAGCTGGACGTCCCGGAGGATCTGCCGGGGCGCGGCGCCGAAGGCGTGCCCTGCCTCGACGACCTCCTTGTCCACCTGGCGGATGCCGAGCTCGGTGAGGCGAACGGCGGGGGCGAGCGCGAAGATGACGGTCGCGACCATGGCGCCCGCCACGCCGATGCTGAACAGCTTGACCACGGGCACCAGCCACACGAAGCCCGGCATGGTCTGCAGGAAGTCCATGACGGGCTTGAGGATGCGGCTGACCGTCGTCGAGCGGGCCGCCCAGATGCCGAGCGGGATACCGAGCACCAGGGCGATCACGGTGGCCACCACCACGATGGCCAGGGTGTCCATCGCCGGGTCCCACATGTCCATGCCGATGATCAGCACCATGCCGACCAGGGTGCCGAGGCCCAGCTTCCAGTTGCGCACCAGCCAGGCCAGGAGCGCGAAGCCGAGGGCGAGGACGAGCGGGTCGGGCGCGTGCAGCACGCCGGCGAGACCGTCGATGGCCGTGGAGATGACGTCGCGCAGGACGTCGAAGGCCGCGTCGAACGTGTCCTTGAACGCCTCGAAGCCGGTCTCGAGCCAGGTGCCGATCGGGATGGCGGGCACGATCGACAGCGGGGTGGTGGGCTCAGGCACGGGCGGCCTCCGTCTCGTTCCGGCTGGGCTCGTCCTGACTCGTACCGTCCTGGCTCGTACCGTCCTGGCTCAGCGCAGCGAGCAGCGTGATGCGGGGCACGACGCCGAGGAGGCGGCCGTCGTCGTCGACCACCGCGACGGCGGGCGTCTCGGCGGCCGGGCCGAACAGGTCGGCGAGCGCGGTGTCCGGGGCGACGCGCGCGGCCTCCGGGACGGGGTGCAGGAGGGTCGTGATGTCCGTCCGGTCGAGGTTGCGGCCGACCTCGTCCTCCGTGACGTACCCCCGCAGGGTGCGGTCGCGCCCGGTGACGAACAGGGCCGGGACCTGGTGCTCGCGCATCACCTTGTGGGCGGCGCGCGGCCCCTGCTCGGCCTTCAGGGTCGCGGCGGGCGGCTCCATGACCGACGACGCGGTGAGCACGCGCGTGCGGTCCACGTCGGCCACGAACTGGGCGACGTAGTCGTTGGCCGGGTCGGTGAGGATCTCCTCGGCCGTGCCGACCTGGACGATCCGGCCGTTGCGCATCATCGCGATCCGGTCGCCGATGCGCATGGCCTCGTTGAGGTCGTGGGTGATGAACAGGATCGTCTTGCCGAGCTTCTGCTGCAGCTCGACGAGCTGGTCCTGCATGTCCCGCCGGATCAGCGGGTCGAGGGCGCTGAACGCCTCGTCCATGAGGAGGATGTCGGTGTCGGCGGCGAGCGCGCGGGCCAGGCCGACGCGCTGCTGCATTCCACCGGAGAGCTCGCCGGGCAGGTGGTCGTCCCAGCCGGTGAGGCCGCACAGCTCGAGCGCCTCGTGGGCGCGGGCCCTGCGCTCCTCCTTGCCGACGCCCTGGGCCTCGAGGCCGTAGGCGGCGTTGTCGAGCACGGTGCGGTGCGGGAACAACGCGAAGTGCTGGAAGACCATGCTGATGCGCTCGCGGCGCAGGCGGCGCAGGTCCTTGCCGGTGGCGGCGGTGATGTTCTCGCCGTACAGCTCGACGTGCCCGGAGGTGGGCGGGTGCAGCCCGTTGATCATGCGGATGAGGGTCGACTTGCCGGACCCGGAGAGCCCCATGACGACGAAGATCTCGCCCTCGTCGACGGTGAACGACGCGTCGACGACGGCGGGCGTGAGCCCTGCCTTCCTCAGCTCCTCGGCGTCCGCGCCGGCCTCCAGCCGGCGGACTCCCTCGCGGCCCTTGCGGCCGAACACTTTGTACAGGTGGTGTGCCTCGATGGCTGGCACGCAGCCCCCTCGTTTCGGCGGACGGCGGCGGCGGGGCGGACCCCTGGGCCGGCACGTCCTGCGGACTGAACTGTCGTTCACCAGACCATGTCCGGACGAGCGGAGGCAAACCAGGTAAGCGTTCGTTATCGGATCGTTCAGTTCTTTGCATGGGGAGCGGAGCCCGGCGGACCGGTGCCGGGACGGTCTCGTCGCGGGCCGTCCCGTAGGGCAGGATGGCCCCGTGAACCAGGACCCGAACCCGCAGGCAGCGGGCGACGAGCCGGCCGTGGAGAGCGCGACGGACGCGACCCTCGACCCCGCGACGGACGCGACCTTCGACCCCGCCACGTTCGACCCCGAGGCGGTGCCGGCCGAGGACGCCGAGCTGGCCGCCGAGGTGCTGGACTTCTGGGCCGCCGCCCGGCAGTTCGCGGGCATGGCGAAGGCGAGCGTCGTCGTCGGCCAGACCGTGAACGAGACCGTGCCGCCGCAGGCGTGGTCGTTCGGGGACGAGCCCGGCCTGGCGCAGCGCCTGCTCGACGCCGTGCTGGCGGGCGACAAGACGGCCACGTCGTCGGCGCTGTGGGACTACGAGGACGAGGGCGCGCCGCTGCCGGTCGTGGGTGAGCTGTCCATCCTGCTCGACGGCGAGGGCCACCCCCGCGCGCTGATCCGCACCACGAGCGTCGAGACGGTCGCGTTCGAGGACGTGGACGAGGACTTCGCGGCGGCGGAGGGCGAGGACGACCGCACGCTCGCGTCGTGGCGCGCGGGGCACGAGGCGTACTTCCGCCGCACGCTGGGCCCGGGCCGCGAGTTCGCGCCCGACATGCCGCTGCTGTGCGAGCGCTTCGAGCTGCTCTACCCCCAGCGCTGAGTCCCCGGCCCGGGGTGTCGGTGGGTCGTCCTACCGTGGGGGTCTCGGCCGGGTGGCCGGGGAACACCGACGAGAGGTGAGAGCGATGGCGCTGCGCTGGTACTCGACTGTGGTGGAGTCCACGGACCACCGGCGGCTGGCCGCCTGGTGGGCCGAGGCCCTGGGCTGGACGGTCGTCGTCGACACCGACGCCGAGTCGGTGGTCGTGCCGCCGTGGGGGCTGGAGCTCGTGGAGCGGCTGGAGTTCCACCAGGTGCCGCCGGGGATGGTGTTCGTGCCGGTCACGCACGAGAAGACGGGCAAGAACCGGCTGCACTGGGACTTCGCGCCGCACACGAGCGACGACCGGGACGCGGAGATCGCGCGGCTCGTGGAGCTGGGGGCGACCGTGATCGACGTCGGGCAGCCGGAGCAGGCGTCGTGGACCGTGCTGGCCGACCCGGACGGCAACGAGTTCTGCGTCCTCTCCGCGCGGGACCGGTGAGCGCCGTGACCCGTCCACGGGCTGAGACCCGCGTCTCATCCTGCGCCTCGCGCGCGTAGGCTCACGCCATGGCAGAGGCTAC
The DNA here is from genome assembly GCF_013004695.1 of Promicromonospora citrea. Classification (GTDB taxonomy): domain Bacteria; phylum Actinomycetota; class Actinomycetes; order Actinomycetales; family Cellulomonadaceae; genus Promicromonospora; species Promicromonospora citrea. The sequence continues at coordinate 11,148 of NZ_JABEMG010000033.1, read as the reverse complement.
GACAGACGGCATCGACCTCGCGGTCGTCGCAGGAGACGGCATCGGCACGGAGGTCGTGGAACAGGGCCTCGCGGTCCTCGAGGCGGCGCTGGCGCCGTCGGGCACCAAGCTCTCCACCACCGAGTTCGACCTGGGCGCGCGCCGCTGGCACGCGACGGGCGAGACCCTCACGGACGAGGATCTCGAGCGGATCAAGGGGCAGGACGCGATCCTGCTCGGTGCCATCGGTGACCCGTCGGTGCCGAGCGGTGTGCTGGAGCGCGGCCTGCTGCTCAAGCTGCGCTTCGCGCTCGACCACTACGTGAACCTGCGCCCGACCCGGCTGTTCGAGGGCGTCACGAGCCCCCTGGCCGACCCGGGCGAGATCGACTTCGTCGTCGTGCGCGAGGGCACGGAGGGTCCCTACGTCGGCAACGGCGGCGCGCTGCGCGTCGGCACGCCGGCGGAGATCGCGACCGAGGTCAGCGTGAACACGGCGTTCGGCGTCGAGCGCGTCGTGCGGGACGCGTTCGCGCGGGCGAGCGCGCGGCCGCGCAAGCACCTGACCCTGGTGCACAAGCACAACGTGCTCGTGCACGCGGGGCACCTGTGGCGTCGGACGGTCGAGGCCGTCAACGCCGAGTTCCCCGACGTCACGACGGACTACCTGCACGTCGACGCCGCGACGATCTTCCTCACGACGAACCCGTCGCGCTTCGACGTCATCGTGACCGACAACCTCTTCGGTGACATCCTCACCGACCAGGCCGCCGCGATCTCCGGCGGCATCGGCCTGGCCGCGTCGGCCAACATCAACCCCGACCGCACCGCGCCGTCGATGTTCGAGCCGGTGCACGGCTCGGCGCCCGACATCGCGGGCCAGGGCAAGGCCGACCCGACGGCGACGATCCTCTCGGTCGCGCTCCTGCTGGACCACCTCGGGTACACCCAGGAGTCCGTACGCGTCCAGGACGCGGTCGCCGCAGACCTCGCGGAGCGCGGGGACGTCGTACGCACGACCGACCAGGTAGGCCGCGACATCGCGGCACGCGTGACCGGCTGACGCCCCGCTCCACGAGAGCGGCGTCCGGGTCCCGCGAACAGGCCCCGGGCGCCGCTCTCGGTCGTCGAGAGCCGTACCCGGGCACGACGCCCGGCCCGGAACGCTCCCTCCGCCTCGCCGGGCGTGGAAGACTGACAGCAGCATTCCGGTGAAAGGCATCGACATGACAACAACGACGGACCCCATCCTGCCCGCGCCGCTCGAGGACCTGGTGGCACTCTTCGACGTGCGGCCCACGGACGTGCCGACGTCGGATGCGGAGCGCGCCGAGGCGCTGCGCGCCCCGAAGTTCGGGACGAAGTTCACGGACCACATGGCGCGCATCTCGTGGACCGCCGCGGACGGCTGGAAGGACCGGCGGATCGAGAAGTACGGTCCGCTGCAGCTCGACCCCGCGACGGCGGTGCTGCACTACGCGCAGGAGATCTTCGAGGGGCTCAAGGCCTACAAGCACGCCGACGGCTCGGTGTGGACCTTCCGCCCGGACGAGAACGCGCGCCGGTTCGCCCGCTCCGCGCACCGACTCGCGCTGCCCGCGCTGAGCGTGGACGACTTCATCGGCTCGCTCGCCGCCCTCGTCCGCACGGACATCGAGTGGGTGCCGGACGGCGAGGACTCGTCCCTGTACCTGCGGCCGTTCATGTACGCGTCCGAGGTGTTCCTCGGCGTGCGGCCGTCGACGGAGGCCGAGTACATCGTCATCGCCTCGCCCGTCGGCCCGTACTTCTCGGGCGGCGTGCAGCCGGTGTCGATCTACGTGTCCGAGCAGTACCACCGCGCGGGCCCGCCCGGCGGCACCGGTGACGCGAAGTTCGGCGGCAACTACGCCGCGAGCCTGCTGCCGCAGCTCCAGGCGCAGCAGGAGGGCTTCGACCAGGTCTGCTTCCTCGACGCCGCGTCCTCGACGTACCTCGAGGAGCTCGGCGGCATGAACGTCTTCCTCGTCACCGACGACCAGAAGATCCACACGCCCGAGCTCGGCTCGATCCTCGAGGGCATCACGCGCGCGTCGGTGCTGCAGCTCGCCGCCGACCGCGGCTACGAGGTCGTGGAGCGGCGCATCCCGCTGTCGGAGGTCGTGGCGGGCCTCGAGTCCGGCCGCGTCACCGAGTTCTTCGCGTGCGGCACGGCCGCCGTCGTGACGCCCGTGGGCCGGCTCGCCGGCTCGTCGTTCGACCACGAGCTCAACGGGGGCAAGCCCGGGGAGCTGACGATGGCGCTGCGCCAGGAGCTCACCGACATCCAGTACGGCCGCGCTGCCGACCGGCACGGCTGGATGCGCCGGCTCGCCTGACGGACGCGCCCGACCGGATCGCCACGACGCCCCGCCCGACCGCACGCCGGTCGCGGCGGGGCGTCGGCGCACTCAGCCCCAGAGGCGGCCGATCGCGTCGCGCGCCACGAGGAACCCGACGATGCCGACCACCCAGGCCGTCGTGCTCGCGGCGTTCCGCGTGAGCCAGGAGTCCAGCCGGCCCAGCGGCCGCTCCACGAGCCGGGCCGCGACCACCCGGGCGGCGGTCAGCACGAGGGCGGGGGCGACCATGACCACGCAGTACCCGGCCACCCACAGGGCCGACGTCGGCCAGCCCGGACCCTGCGTGCCGATGAGACCGAGGGCCGCGAGGTAGGGCAGCATCGTCGCGACCTCGACGAGCCCCGCACCCACCGCGAGCAGCGCCAGCGCCCGGCCGCTGCCCGTCTCGCTGCCGAGCACGCGCTCGCGCCACCGGCCCAGCCGGACCGCGCCCGCCCGCGCCTGCGCGTCGTCCTTCCGGCGCCCGCCGATCGGCTCGATCTTGAAGCTCCACGCGAGCAGCCCCGCGCCCACCACGAGCTGCCCGACGAGGAAGGCGCGCGTGCTCGACAGCCGCTCCAGCGTCTCGCCCAGGGCGTCGGCGCCGAGCAGGATCGCGAGGCCCACGAGCGCGTAGAACCCCGCGATCGAGCCGAGGTAGAGCAGCATCCGGCCCACCCGCACCCGGCCGGGAGACATGAGCAGCCACACGGGGATGAGCAGCGTGCCGAAGCTCGTCGAGTCGATGAGGGCGAGCACCACGAGGGCGCCGACCAGCGCGGTGCCCGTGAGCTCGGCGGAGAGAAGGTCCATGCCGCACAGCCTCGCCCGCGCCGGCACCGCGCGCATCGGCCGAACCGGCGAACCGCCCGGACCCGCCGTACATCCTTCGGATGATCCGCCACGCGCCGGCCCGTGCTGAGATGGACCCATGCCCCACCTTCCCGACCGCCTCCGGCCCGTCGTCCGGGCGGTCACGGCCGAGGACCGGCGGGGCGACGTCATCACGGCCGTCAAGCTCGTCGCCGTGGCGCTGGGCCTCGACGCGCTGGGGCTGATCCGCATCAACTGGGCAGGCATCGAGGCGCCGGCCTGGTGGTTCCTCGTCCCCGTCGCCGTGGCCGGCGTCGCCCTCGTCTGGCGGCGGACACGCCCGCTCCCCGTCGTCGGCGTCGTCGCGGTCGCCTTCGCGGCCGATGTCGCGCTCGGGGGCAGCGTCGGCCTCATCGTGCTGCTGTGGGAGGCGCTCTACGCCGTCCACCTGTACGGAAGGCGCCCGGCGCGCCGGGTCACGGTCGGGGGCGTCAGCGTCGTGGTGCTCGCCGCCGCGATCGTCGTCGGCGAGATCACGGGCGAGCTGCGGTACGCCGTCCTCGGCGGTCTGCAGGCCGTCACCCTCCTGGTCATGCCGATGTGGTGGGGCGCGAACGTGCGCCAGGGCCGTGAGCTGACCGCCGCGGCGCAGGAGCGCGAGCGGCTCGAGCGAGAGCGCGGCACCGCGCTCCTGCGGCTCGCCGAGGCCGCCCGGCACGACGCCGTCCGCGCCGAGCGCACCGCCGTCGCCCGCGATCTGCACGACGTCGTCGCGTCCCACCTGTCCGCCATCACGATCCTGTCCGGGGCGGCGCTCGCGGGCCCCGCCGAGGCGGAGCGGGACCGCGCCGCGCTCCGGGCCGTCCGCGAGGAGAGCCTCGCGTCCCTGCAGGACATGCAGGCGATGATCCGGGTGCTGCGCGCCGAGCCCGCCGAGGGCGAGCCCGCGGCGGACGGCGCGACGGGCCTGCTCGCCGCGCCCCGCGTCGCCCAGCTGGCGTCGGTGCTCGACCAGGTGCGCCTGGGCGGTCTCGACCTCACGGTGGCCGACCCGGACGGCGTCCTGTCCGGCGCGACGGTGCTGCCCGCCGCGGTGGACCACGCGGTGTACCGGGTGGTCCGTGAGGCCCTGACCAACGCGCTCAAGCACGGCGGGCCCCGCGCCGCCCTCTCGGTCGCCGTCGGCGACGGCGTGCGCGTCGAGGTGCGCGACGGCGGCCCGCACGACGGCCCCTCGCGCGCGCAGGCCGGCGCGATCGGGCACACGGTCGGCGGCACGGGGCTCGGGCTGGTGTCGATGCGCGAGCGGGTCACCGCCGTCGGCGGCACGTTCACCGCGGGGCCGCAGGACGGGGACGGCTGGGTGGTGCGGGCCGAGCTGCCCCTGCCCGCGCCCGCGGAGGCGAGCCCCGCCGGGACGGGCGCCGCGGAGGGGAGGGCCTCGTGATCCGGGTGCTGCTCGCGGACGACCACGCGGCCATCCGCACCGGCCTGCGCATGCTGCTCGCCACCGCGGGCGACATCGAGGTCGTGGGCGAGGCGGGCGACGGCGCGGTCGCCGTGGCCAACGCGCGGGCGCTGCGGCCCGACGTCGTGCTCATGGACGTGCGCATGCCCGGCACCGACGGCGTGACCGCGACCCGGCAGATCGTCGAGGAGGGCCTGGCGGAGGTGCTCGTGCTCACCACGTTCGACCTCGACGAGTACGTGTTCGGCGCGCTGCGGGCGGGCGCCGCCGGATTCCTGCTCAAGACGGCAGAGGCGACGGCGCTGGTCGACGCCGTGCGGCACGTCGCGGCGGGCGACGGCGTCGTCGCACCCGAGGTGACCCGGCGGCTCATCGCGGAGCTCGCGGCGCCGCGCGGCGCGGCCGTGAACGGTCGCGCCGCGGCGGCACCGCTGCCTGCCGACCTCACGCCCCGGGAGCTGGACGTGCTGGCCGGGCTCGGCGAGGGCCTGTCGAACGCGGAGCTCGCCGTCCGCCTGACGATCAGCGAGGCGACCGCCAAGACCCACGTCTCGCGCGTGCTCGCCAAGCTCGGCGTCACGTCCCGCGTGCAGGCCGCGATCGCGGCCCGCGACGCGGGGCTGGCGTGAGCGTCAGGTCCGCTGCACGACCGTGCGGGCCAGGGTGCCGGTGAGCAGGGAGTAGACCGCCGACCCGAGGATGATCCACACCACCGCGGCGAGGACGGCGGGCACCACGTCCGCGCGGTCGGTGAACGGCACCGCGGCGAGGATGACCGTGGCCAGCACGACCACCCAGCCGAAGAACGCGCGCGGCCGCGGCGTGCTCAGCACGAACAGGTAGAGCACCACGGCGGCGAGCGCCGCGAACAGCGCGCCGGCCACCACCCAGGCCATGAGGTCGGAGCCCGTGCCGGACAGGTCGAGCTGCGAGTGGACCTCCAGGCCCAGCACGGACTCGAGGATGAACGTGGCCGCCAGCCCGATGAGCGCGGCCACGAGCACGGTCGCCGCGGCGCCCGCCCAGTACCGGCCGACCTCGAGCCCGAGGCGCGGGTTCTCGGTGCCGGAGGTGACGGGCCGGGTGTACCCCTCGCCGGGCGGCGGCCCGCCCACGGGCTGCGTCGGCGTCCCCGGTGCCTGCGCGGGCACGTAGGCGGGCGGGGGCTGCTCGCCGTAGTCGGGGTCGTAGGGACGGTTCGGGTCACTCATAGGGGTACCTCCCGGTTGAGCCGTATGTCCACTCCACCACGGATCGGACCGGCCCGCACGGCAGGGGGCTACAGGACCCGGCGTGTCCGTCCGGCGCGCCTCATCGCAGGCCCTGCAGGTCCAGCACCAGGTCCTTCACCGCGGTGACGGGCACCTGGGCCGCGTCGTCCTCGACCCAGCGCGAGACGGCCGACGGCACCTGCGGGGCCGAGCACAGCAGCAGCGGGGTGTCGGCCGACGAGTCGGGCAGGCGCCCGTGCGTGCCACGCACGTACGAGCCGTCGAGCGGCACCGTGCTCATCGCGTACCGCAGACCGAGCTTCTTGCGCACGAGGTTGAGCCCCGCCTTCGCCTTGGCGAGCGGGTCGGCGGGGTCGAAGAACAGCTCGGCGGGGTCGTAGCCCGGCTTGCGGTGGATGTCGACGCCGCGCGCGTACTCGGGCGCGCGGTCGTCGTCGAGCCAGAAGTAGTACGTGAACCACGCGCCGGGCTCCGCCACGACGACGAGCTCGCCCGCGCGCTCGTGGTCGATCCCGTACCGGGCCTGGGCCTCGCGGTCGAGCACCTCGTCGACGCCGGGCACGGTGCGCAGCAGGCCGGCGACGCGGGCGACGTCGGCCGGGTCGGTGACGTACACGTGCGCGACCTGGTGGTCGGCGACGGCGAACGCGCGCGACGTCCACGGGTCGAGCTGCTCGCGCCCGTCCTGGGTGTAGACCTCGAGGTAGCCCTCGCGGCGCAGCAGGCGGTTGATGTCGACCGGCCGGTCCGCGGGCCCGATGCCGTACTCGGCGACGGCGACGACGGTGACGCCCGCCGCCTCGGCGTCGTCCAGCAGAGGCGCCAGGGCGGCGTCGAGCTCGGCGGCGGCCCGGTCGGCCTCGGGCGAGTCCGGGCCGAACCGCTGCAGGTCGTAGTCGAGGTGGGGCAGGTACGCGGTGGTGAGCTGGGCGTCGCGCGTGCGCAGCAGGTGGCGCGTCACGTCGACGATCCAGCGGGTCGAGGCGATGGACGCCGTCGGGCCCCAGTAGGTGAACAGCGGGAAGTCGCCGAACCGGCCCACCAGCTCGTCGTGCAGCGCGGCGGGGCGCACGTAGGCGTCGGCGGACTTGCGGCCGTCGGCGTGGTAGATCGGCCGCGGCGTGACCGTGACGTCCGTGCTCATGCCCATCGCGTACCACCAGCACACGTTGTCGGCCACGTAGTCGGGCTCCTTGCCGCGGGCGGCCTCCCACAGCTTCTCGCCGCCGACGAGCCGGTTGTGCTGGCGCCACAGGTACACGTCACCCAGCTCGCGGAAGTACCAGCCGTTGCCCACGACGCCGTGCTGCGCGGGCATGAGGCCGGTGAGCATGGACGACTGGACGCTGCACGTCACGGCGGGCAGCACGGTGGCGAGCTCCGACTGCCACCCCGCACCGGCCAGCCGGCGCAGGCGGGGCATGTGCGACAGGGCGCGGGCGGTGAGCCCGACGACGTCGAGCAGCAGCACGGGGGTCATGCGCGGATTCCTTCCGTCGTCAGCAGGTTCTCGCGGGCCCACCGCAGCTCGGCGGCGATCCCGGCCACGAGCTCTCCGGGCCCGGTGGGCAGCACGTCGGGCGGCAGCACCGACCACGTGTACGTCTCGACGTCGAGGTGCGCCTCGGCGCCGTGCGGCGCGGACCGCACCGCGGCGACGGCGTCGCGCAGCACCTGGGTCGTGGCGGCGAGCGGGGGTGCGGGCTCGTGGTGCAGCGGCACGTGGAAGTGCACGCGCCACGGGCCGGTGCCGGGCAGGGCGGGCCGACGGTCGGCGTCGCCGAGGGCGACGGGCAGGTCGTCCGAGGCCAGGACGTCGCCCGTCGCGGTCAGCTCGCGCACCTGGTGCAGGTAGCGCTGCTCGACGAACCGCGCGACGGCGTCCCGCGCACCCGGCGCCGACACGTCGGCGACCTCCAGCGCGGCCGACGCCTGCACCTTGACCACCCGCAGGCCCGCGTCGGTGATCCGGCGGACGGCGCCCGCCGGGTCCGCGAACGACACCGCGAGGTGGCACGTGTCGAGGCACACCCCGACGTGCTCCGGGTCGATCCGGCGGTCGGCCGGCCACTCGGGCCCCGTCCGCGCGGCGAGCCACGCCACCACGTCCTCGACCGTGTCCAGCACGCACCCCGGCTCGGGCTCGACGGCCACGCGCACCGTCCGGCCCGTCCGCTCCGCCAGCGCGCGCAGCTCGGCCGACAGCGTCGCGAACGCGCGCGCCGCCTCGTCGTCGTCCGCCCGCGTCCACGGTGCGCGCCACGCCAGGGGCAGGGTGGAGATCGACCCGTCGGCCCCCTCGGGCAGCAGGTCGGCCAGCACCCGCGCGCACGCGAGCACGTAGTCCAGCCGCGCCCGCTCGGCCCACGTGGGGGAGTAGACCGCGAGCTTCACGACGTCGCGGTGGAACCCGCCGTACGGGAACGCGTTGAGCGTGTGCACCTCGAGGCGGTGCTCGGCCAGCGCCGCGCGCAGGCGCTCGCGGTCGTCGGCCGAGGCGTCGAGGCGGTGCGCGAGCTCGGCGGGCAGCCACAGGCCGACGCCGAGCGTGTCGAGCCCCGCGGCCTCGCGCACCGGCCCGGCGTAGCGGGCGAGCTGGTCGAGGACGCCGTCGAGGTCCTCGGCGGGGTGCACGTTCGTGCAGTAGGAGAGGCGCATGTCAGGCCCGCACCCCGCGCAGCACGGAGGAGCCCTCGTACTCGACGCCCGCCGCGGGTCCCGCGCCCTCGGTGAAGCCGGGCACCGGGTCGAGCACGAGGTTGCCGGACTGCTCGTAGAAGGCGACGGGGTTGCGCCAGAGCACCTGGTCGACGTCGTCCTCGGTGAAGCCCGCCGCGAGCATCGCGCGGGCGGTCTTCACGGTCTTCAGCGGGTCGGACCGGCCCCAGTCGGCGGCGGAGTTCACGATCATCCGGTCGGTGCCGTACTCCTGGAGGAGCGCGACCATGCGGCCCTCGTCCATCTTGGTGTCGGGGTAGATCGAGAACCCGGCCCACGCGCCGGCGTCGCGCACGAGGGCGACGGTGGTCTCGTTGAGGTGGTCGACGAGCACCCGCTCGGGCGGCAGGCCGGACTCGCGCACGACGTCGAGGGTGCGCCGGGTGCCCGCGAGCTTGTCGCGGTGCGGGGTGTGCACGAGCGCGGGCAGCTCGGCGTCCTGCGCCATCTGGAGCTGGGCCGCGAAGACCTCGTCCTCCTCCGGCGTCATGGAGTCGTACCCGACCTCGCCGACGGCCACGACGCCGTCCTTGAGCAGGTAGCGCGGCACCTCGGCGAGCACGTCGCGGCAGCGCGGGTCGTTCGCCTCCTTGGGGTTGAGCGCGATGGTGGCGTGGTGGCGGACGCCGAACTGCGCCGCCCGGAACCGCTCCCAGCCGAGCAGGGAGTCGAAGTAGTCGGTGAAGGAGCCGACGCTCGTGCGCGGCTGACCGAGCCAGAACGCGGGCTCGACGACGACGCGGACCCCCGCGGCGTAGAGGGCCTCGTAGTCGTCGGTGGTGCGGCTCGTCATGTGGATGTGGGGGTCGAGGATGCGCAACGTCACTCCTTCGTGGTGGTGCTCAGCCGATGGCGGTGCTCAGCCGCCCGAGGTCGGCGGGTACGGTGCGGCCGGCCGCGCGGCGCTCGGCGGCGAAGTCGCGGGCCATGCGGTCCAGCTCGGTGTCGGCACGGGCCGTCAGGTCGTGCACGGCGTCGAGGCTCGTCCCCTGGAACACGAGCTTGAGCACGCCGTGGCGCCACGTGTGCTGGTCCAGGTGGGCCGACCCGAACGGGCCGACGGCGGACGCCACCAGCGCGGGGTCGTTGGCGCGCAGGGCGTCGGCGGCGAGCTCCAGGCCCGCGGCGACCAGCGCGTCGGCGGCGCCGTCGGGTCCCGCGAGCCGGCCCGCGGCGGCCAGCGCGTCCAGGCCGCGCAGCACGCCGCGGCGCTCGGCGCCGTCGCCCTGGCGGTACAGGGTGGTCAGGCGCTCGACGAGGTCGGGTCCCGTGCCCACGGCGTCGGCGAGCGCGACGACGAGCCGGGCGCGCGCCGCGTCGTCGACCGTGCCGTGCACGACGCCGGTGGGATCGACGTCGGGGCGCTGCGGCTCCCGCCCGACCCGGCGGGCGGCGAGCGCGAACGCCCGCGTGACCTGGTCGGGCTCGGCGGTGATCGCGGCGCACGACCGGTCGAGCCAGTCCGTCCCGGGGTCCGCCGTCGGCAGGTCTTCCGTCATGACGCGCTCCTCTCGCTCACGGGCGCCCCCTCGGGCGCCCCGACGACGTCGGCCCATGCGCGCAGCAGCGCCGTGCGGCTCGCCCGGGCCAGCCGGGGCGCGTCGTGGGAGTGGCGGGGCAGCTCGACCGCGGCGACGCCGGTGTAGCCGATGTCGGCCAGCGTGGCGAGCACGTGCGGCAGGTCGATCTCGCCCTCGCCGAACGGCCGGTGCTCGTGGTGGCTGCTCGGCATGTCGTCGAGCTGCACGTTGCTCAGGTACGGCGCTGCGGCGCGCAGCGCGCCCTCGACACCGTCGGGCTCGACGACGAGGCAGTGCCCCACGTCGACCGTGACGCCGAGCTCGCGCGGCTCGCCGACCTCCGCCAGGAGCCGCAGGGCGTCGGCGACCGTCTCGACGAGCATCCCGGGCTCCGGCTCGATCGACAGCCGCACGCCGCGCTCGCCCGCGTACCGGACCAGCTCGGGCAGGCGGTCGCGCAGGCGGGCCCAGCCGTCGGCGGGCGCAGCGTCCTCGGGCAGGATCCCCGAGAAGAACGACACGCAGCGGGCGTCGGTCTCCTGCGCCACCTCGATCGCCCGTTCGAGGTAGCGCATCCGCAGCGTGGCGTCGCGGTCGACGAGCGTGGGCCGGTGCTTGTGCAGCGGGTCGAGCAGGTACCGGGTGCCGGTCTCGATCACGGCGGCGGCACCCGTGCCGCCCCGCATCCGCCGCAGGTGGGCCCGCACGGCCGCGACCTCGGTCGGCGCGCCGGGCGCGAACGGGTCGAGGTGCGGGAACCCCAGCGTGAGCGCCACCGCGTCGTACCCCACGTCGTCGAGCACGTCGAGCGCGGTGTGCAGCGGGTGGTCGCCGAAGCCGTTGGTGCCGTAGCCGAGCAGGAACGGGGGTCTCACGTGATGCTCACCCCCGCGCGGCCGCGTGCGCGGCCCAGCAGGCGCAGCCCGTACCCCACGGCCGCGACGCCCGCGAGCAGGGCGGTCGTGCCGAGGCCGCCGGACCGGGCGGCCCACGCGGCCTGCAGCGGCACCATGGCCTGGATGCCCGACCGGGTGGCCGTGCGCGCGTGCGCGGCCGTC
>NZ_JABEMG010000032.1 GCF_013004695.1 Promicromonospora citrea | reverse complement strand
GATGGGGACCGCCATCGGCGGCGTCCTCGCCGAGGGCGGCAACGACGTCGAGCACATCCGGCACAGCGACGTCGGTCTCGAAAACGATCAGGTGCGGGCCCGCGACCGGTCCCGGCGACCGTCAGCCGCGGCGGAGCTTGCGCACGACCTTCTTCGCCGTCGGGAGCGCCGTGTTCCACGTCGTGTACCAGCGCGAGAACGCGACGTCGATCGAGCCCACCAGCTCGTCGGTGTGCTTGGCAAAGCTCTTCTTGAACTCGCTGATCCCGTCGTTGAGCAGCCCGTTCATGTCATAGCGCACGAGCCCCTGCTCCTGGGCGATCTCGATCGTGCGCCAGTAGGTCGGCGCCGTGGCCGTGGCCTTGCGGCCCGCGTCGGTGCCGCCGCCGTACAGCAGGAACGACGTCGAGGCGGAGTTCACGCACCACGCGAACGTCACCGGTGCGTCGTCGAGGTAGGTCGCCACGAGCACCGACCGGTCGCCGAGCTCGCGGTGGATGTCGAGGTAGTACTTGTCGTGGTGGATCGCGAACCCGGCGCGCTCGGCCGTCTCCTTGTAGACGTCGAGCACCCGCAGCACCTCCGCCTCGTCCGTCACGCGGCGGATGTCCAGCCCCGACCGCGCCCCCTTGCGGATCTCGTAGCGGGTCGACTTGCGCATGTCCGCGAGCAGCTCGTCGGGCGACTTCGTGAGGTCCAGCACGAGCGTGCTCGGGATGAGCACGTGGTTCGCCGCCACCCGGCGCCCGGCCAGGTCGAGCTGCGTGCCCGCGGGCCAGTCGGGCTCGATCGTGATGCCGACACCGCCCACGTTCTCCCGCGCCCACTGCACCACGGTGTTGGTCACCGCGTTACGGGTCGCGGTGTCGCCCACCCCGAAGACGGCCTGCGCCGTCTCGCCGTCGTGGTGCGCCACGACCGGGCCGCGCGGCACGTACGACAGCGCGCGGAACTGGGCGGGCAGCGGGCGTACCAGGAGCTGGGCGAGCCCGACCGTCTGACCGTCCTCGGTCACGCGCAGGCGGTGCGCCTTCCAGGCGCCCGCCGCCTTGACCTCGCCCCAGCCCCAGAGCTGGAGCGGGTGCCCACCCAGGGCCAGGACCTCACGGTCCCAGGTCGAAGGATCGGTGACGAGATCGACGGCGAGCGTGATGGGCTCCGACAGGGCTGGCATGGGGACGACTCTACTGGGGTGCGGGCCCCGCGTTCACACCGGGTCGGCAGGTGACTCGCCGGGTGACTCAGCAGGTGACCCGGCCGACGGCTCCGTCGGCGTGCGCCCGGCCGCCGCGTCGGCGAACGCGCCCGCGAGCTTCTCCGCGAGCAGCCCGATCTGCCACTCGCGCGCCCCGCGGCCGCGCAGGAACTCCGCGACGGCGTCGACCGAGGCCGGCGCGGGCGGGGTCCAGCACAGGCGGCGCAGCGCGTCGGGCTGCAGCAGGTTCTCGACGGGCACGCTGAGCTCCTCCGACAGCGCCGTGACGAGCTCGCGGGACAGCGCGAGCCGCCGCGCGGCCTCGGGGTCCCTGTCGCCCCAGGTGCGGGGCGGCGGAGGCCCGTCGGACCGCGGGCCGCGCACCGACGGCAGCTCCGACTCCGGCAGGGCGCGCGCCTCGTCGATGGCGCGCTGCCAGTAGGCGGCGCGCCGCTTGATGCCCTTGCCGCCGAACTCCTGGAGCGTCACGAGCTGACCCGCCGTGCGCGGCATGGCCTTGGCCGCCGCGACGATCGCGCGGTCGGGCAGCACCCGGCCCGGTGACACGTCGCGGGCGCGGGCGCTCGCGTCGCGCGCGAGCCACAGCGAGCGGACGGCGGCCACCTGGCGCGGGTTGCGCAGCACGTGCATGCCGGAGGTGCGGCGCCACGGATCGACGCGCGGCGGCGGCGGGGGAGCCGTGCGCACCGCCTCGAACTCCTGCGCCGCCCACTCGGCCTTGCCCGCGGCCTCGAGCCGCTCGGCGAGCCGGTCGCGCAGCTCGACCAGGACCTCGACGTCGAGCGCGGCGTACCGCAGCCAGTCCTCGGGCAGGGGCCGCGTCGACCAGTCGACGGCCGAGTGCTCCTTGGCGAGCCCCAGACCGAGCACCTCGGCGACGACGGCGGCCAGTCCCACGCGCTCCATGCCGAGCAGGCGCGCGGCGAGCTCGGTGTCGAAGATCTTCGCCGGGCGCAGGCCGTGGGCGGCGAAGCCGGGCAGGTCCTGCGACGCGGCGTGCAGCACGAACTCGGCGTCGCCGACCGCCTCGCCGAGGGGCGACAGGTCGGGCACGGCGACGGGGTCGACGAGCGCGGTGCCCGCCCCGGCGCGGCGCAGCTGCACCAGGTAGGTCGCCTGGCCGTACCGGTACCCGGAGGCGCGCTCGGCGTCGCCGGCCACCGGCCCCGAGCCGTTGCCGAACGCCTCGACGACGCGGGCGAACGCGCTCGGGGTGGCCACGACGTCGGGCAGGCCGTCGGCGGGCTCGGTGAGCGGTGTGACGGGTGGCGGCACGGGCGTCGATGTCTCCGTGGGGACTCCTCGCTCCGTCGTCGTCATGGGCCTACCGTATGGCGTTGCCTCGAACGGTCGGAAAAACGCCTGGTGAGAGCCGCGACGCCGTCGGGCAGCGGAGGGACGCCCGCGGCCATGCCGAGCAGGGCGGCCCAGGCGCGCAGGTGCGTGCCGAGGTGGGTGTCGAGCGGCGTCCACGACGCGCGGACCTCCAGGTCGACGGCGTCGGGCGTGCCGTCCAGCGCGCCGTAGCTCTGCGACAGCACGCGCGTGACCGTCCCGCCCTCCGCGACGGTGCCGGCGCCGGGCTCGAGCCCGACCGACCGGAGGCACTCGCCGACCCAGGACCAGGCGACGTCGGCCAGCAGGGGGTCGGCGGCCATCTCGGGCTCGAGCGTCGCCCGCACGAGCGTCACGACGCGGAACGTGCCGTGCCAGGCCTCCTGGCCCGCTGGGTCGTGCAGCACGACGAACCGGCCGGTCGCGAGCGGCTCGTCGGCGTGGTCGTGCTCGTCGGCGAGGCCCGCCGTGCCGGTCGCCCCGCCCGGCGAACCACCCGGCGAACCACCCGACAGCACGTCCCCCGCGAGCGCCGCGCTGAACGGCGCGACGCGGCGGGGCGCCGGGATCTCCGTGAGGCGCACCTCGGTGCGCAGGGCCTGGTGCCGCAGGTCGGCGAGCGCCGCTGCGAACTCGACGGGGACGCCGGAGGGCGGGCCGCTGGTCACCCTCTCACCGTACGTCCGCCGGACGAGCGGGCGGAGCAGGCGCGCGGAGGTGGCCGGATCGTGACCTGCGTCGCCGCGTGTTCGCGTGCGCGACTAGGCTGGCTGCGGGTCACGGCGCGCCGTGCGTGGGCCGGCCCGGTTCCCACTGCAGAAGGAGCAAGAACGTGTCAGGCACAGCACAGATCGGCGTCACCGGGCTGGCGGTGATGGGTCGCAACCTCGCGCGGAACTTCGCACGTCACGGCTACACCGTGGCCGTCCACAACCGCTCGTACGCCCGCACGCAGTCCCTCGTCGAGGAGCACGGCGACGAGGGCACCTTCGTGCCCAGCGAGTCGATGGCGGACTTCGTCGCCTCGCTCGAGCGGCCGCGCAAGGTCGTCATCATGGTCAAGGCCGGTGGCCCGACGGACGCCGTCATCGACGAGCTCGTGCCGCTGCTCGAGGAGGGCGACATCGTCGTCGACGCGGGCAACGCGCACTTCCCGGACACGATCCGGCGTGAGGCGGCCCTGCGCGAGCGCGGCCTGCACTTCGTGGGGACCGGTGTCTCGGGCGGCGAGGAGGGCGCGCTGAACGGCCCGTCCATCATGCCGGGCGGCACCGCGGAGGCGTACGCCTCGCTGGGCCCGATCCTGGAGGAGATCTCCGCGAAGGTGGACGGTGTGCCGTGCTGCACGCACGTGGGCTCCGACGGCGCCGGCCACTTCGTGAAGATGGTCCACAACGGCATCGAGTACGCCGACATGCAGCTCATCGCCGAGGCGTACGACCTGCTGCGCCAGGGGCTGGGTGCCTCGGCGGCGGAGATCGGCGAGATCTTCGCGCAGTGGAACACGGGTGACCTCGAGTCGTTCCTCATCGAGATCACGGCCGACGTCCTCAAGCACACCGACGCGGACACCGGCAAGGCCTTCGTCGACATCATCCTCGACCAGGCGGAGCAGAAGGGCACCGGCCGCTGGACCGTGCAGAACGGCCTGGACCTCGGCGTGCCGATCACGGGCATCGCGGAGGCGACGTTCGCCCGCGCGCTGTCCGGCTCGGTGCCGCAGCGCGAGGCCGCGCGCGCCGTCCTGCCTGCCCATGCCGCGCAGTGGGAGGTGAAGGACCGGGACGCGTTCATCGAGGACGTGCGCCAGGCCCTGTACGCCTCGAAGGTCGTCGCGTACTCGCAGGGCTTCGACCAGATCGCCGCGGCAGCGGCCGAGTACGGCTGGGACATCGATCGCGGTGCGATGGCCCGCATCTGGCGCGGTGGCTGCATCATCCGCGCCCGCTTCCTGAACCGGATCACGGAGGCCTACGAGCGCGCGGCGGACCTGCCGCTGCTGCTCGCGGACGAGTACTTCACCGACGCGGTCGCGAGCGGTCTGCCCGCGTGGCGCCGGGTCGTGGCCGGTGCGGCCCAGAACGGCGTGCCGACGCCCGCGTTCTCGTCCTCGCTCGCGTACTACGACGGCGTCCGCGCCGAGCGGCTGCCCGCCGCCCTGGTGCAGGCGCAGCGTGACTTCTTCGGTGCGCACACCTACAAGCGGGTCGACCGCGAGGGCACGTTCCACACCGAGTGGTCCGGCGACCGCACGGAGGCCGAGGCGTGAGCGGTCTCCCCGCGGAGCAGGGGTCCGGCGGCGGGGAGCCCGCCCCGGAGATGCTGGTGGTAGGGGTCGGCGGCGACGTCGGCATGTACGCGCTGGTGCGGGCGTTCCACGAGCAGTACGGCACGCGCGCGATCGTGCTGTCCAAGGTGGCGACGCGCGCGATGCAGGACTCGGCGATCGCCGAGAACGTGGTCGTGCCGGGCATCGACGAGGTGGACGTGTTCCTGTCCACCCTCGAGGGCATCGCCCAGCAGCACCGGGACAAGGTGCTGGTCCTGCTGACGAACGCCGACTGGCACGTGCGCACCGTGATCCTGAACCGGGAGCGGCTGGAGGCGGCGGGCTACGTGACGCCGTACCCGTCGCTCCCGGTGCTGGAGCAGGTGAGCAGCAAGGAGGGGTTCGCGGAGGTCTGCGACCGGCTCGGCATCCCGACGCCGCGCACGGTGGCCGTCGACGTCGCCAAGCTGGTGGCCGACGGCGGCCGCTCCGCGATCGCGGGGCTGGAGGTCGACCTCCAGTTCCCCGTGGTCGGCAAGCCGTCCAACAGTGCCGAGTGGTACTACGTGGACTTCCCCGGCAAGGCGAAGATCCACCACCTCGACACGCGCGCCGCGCTGGACGAGCTGCTGGGCCACCTCGTGGACGCGGGCTTCCCCGGCACGTTCCTGGTGCAGGAGTTCATCCCGGGCGACGAGACGCAGATGCGCTCGCTGACCGCGTACCGCGACACGTCGGGCGCCGTCACGCTGCTGGCCACGGGCCGGGTGCTCCTGGAGGAGCACACGCCGGGCACGCTCGGCATCCCGGCCGCGATCCTGGTGGAGCCGTACGACGACGCCATGGACGCGGCGACCCGGTTCCTCGACGAGACCGGCTACGTGGGTTTCGCGAACTTCGACTACAAGCTCGACCCCCGGACGGGCGAGCACGTGTACTTCGAGGTGAACCCGCGCATCGGGCGCAACAACTACTACGTGACGGCGGGCGGGGCGAACGTGGCCCGCGTGCTCGTGGAGGACTGGGTGCTGCGTCGCCCGATCCGCCCCGTGCACGCCGTGCGCGAGGTGCTGTACTCGGTGGTGCCGTACGGCCTGCTGTCGAAGTACGTGCTGGACCCGGAGCTCAAGGCCCGGCTCAAGGCGCTCAAGGCGAGCGGCGCCGTGGTGAACCCGCTGAAGTACGACCGTGACTCCGGACTGAAGCGCCGGCTCATCGTCGAGGCGATCACGCAGAACTACCGCCGCAAGTACGCGCAGTACTACCCGGAGCCGACCTCGACGGGGCACTGACCCCGCACCGATCTCGGGGCGCGTTCCCACCGGACGCCCGGACCGCTCGGCGGTCCGGGCGTCCGCTTTTCGCCCATGGGGAGCTCTACCCCGTGATCTCGCTTGTGCGGACGGTGAAGCATCGGGACACTGTGTGCGCACTTGCCGGATATTTCCGGCCTAAAACGTGAGAGAGGCTTCATCCCTGATGTCGTTCATCGAGTCCATCCGGACCGTCCTGTCGAAGTACGCGGTCTTCTCCGGCCGTGCGCGCCGCTCCGAGTACTGGTGGTACACCCTGGCGTACGCGATCGTCTCGGCAGTCCTCTACGCGGTCCTCGTCCTGCCGGGCTACACCGCCTACCTCACCGCCACCATGGAGTGGTCGATGGCCGGCGACCCGGCCGCGCCCCTGCCCGCCATGCCCGGCTCCCTGATGGTCGGCTACGCCGTCACCTCGATCTTCGCGCTGGCCCTGCTCCTGCCGAGCCTCGGCGTGACCGTCCGCCGACTGCACGACACCGGCCGCTCGGGCTTCTGGGTCTTCCTCGGGCTGGTCCCGGTCGTCGGCGCGATCATCCTCATCGTCTGGGAGGCCACGGCGGGCACGCCCGGCCCGAACCAGTACGGCCCCGACCCGAAGGCTGCCCAGCAGCCCGCCACCGTCTGAGAGGGCGGCAGATGTCCCTGATCGAGGCCGTCACGACCTGCCTGCGCAAGTACGGCACCTTCAGCGGGCGCGCCCGCGCGTCCGAGTACTGGTACTTCGTCCTCGGCCTCGCGATCGTGAACGCCGTCATCTTCGTGGCGCTCCTCGTCCCGGCCCTCGCGACGATGGACCCCGTCACGCAGGAGCCCGGCGTGCTGGGGTCGATCGGCTCCGCGCTCGTGGCGATCATCATGTTCGGCACGCTCGTGCCGGTCATCGCCGCGGCGGTGCGTCGCCTGCACGACACGGGGAAGTCGGGGTGGCTCTACCTGCTGATCCTCGTGCCGTTCGTGGGCTCGATCATCGTCCTCGTGCTGCTCGCGCTGCCGGGCGAGCCCGGCCCCAACCGCTACGGCCCGGACCCCCGCGCCGTGCAGCAGCCGGTCGCCGGCTGACCTAGCCTGAGGCCATGACAGACGACCGTCCCGTCCTCGTCGTCGGGGCGAGCGGGTTCGTCGGCAGCCGGGTCGTGCGCGGCCTGGCTGCCGGCGGACGCGGCGTGCTCGCCGCCTCCCGCCACGGGCTGCCCGCGCACGCCGCGGTGCAAAACGGCGTCGTGCCCGTGCGCTACACGGGACCGGACACGCTGCGGCAGGCCGTGCGGGACGCCTGCGCGAGCGCGGGCGTCCCGCTGCCCGGCGCGGTCGTCGCATCGATCGGCGGGTGGCAGCTCGGCGCACCGCTGCTCGACTCCGACCCCGACGAGTGGACGGCCACGCTGGCCTCCCACCTCACCGCGCACCTCGACGCCGCCCGGGCGCTCGTGCCGCTGCTGGCTCCCGGTGACCCGTACGTCGTGCTCAACGGCGCCGCCTCGCGCGAGCCCATGGCCGGCTCCGGCGCGGTCTGCGTCACGGGGGCGGGGCTCGCCATGCTCGTCCAGGTGCTGCGGCTCGAGGCCACCCGCCCGGACGCGGCGTCGGTCCGGTTCCACGAGGTCGTCGTCGACCACGCCGTCGACGGGGACGACCGCAACGCCGACCCCGCGCAGACCAGGACCCCGGCACAGGTGGTCAGCGCCCTGGGAGCGGTGCTCGACCAGCCGACGGCGCCCGCCGTCGTGCACGTGTGACGTTGCTCTCCTGAGGGGTCCCGGGCGGCGCGCCGCCGGTAATCTTCTGCCTCGTGACAGCCCCCTCCACCACCGACACCCCGACCACGACGACCGCCCTCAGCGCGGTCCGGCCCCAGGTCCCCGTCGACCGGCTCGTCACCGACCTCGTGCCCCCGCGGCACTTCGCGCAGGCCCGCTTCGCGACCTACCGCGCCAACCCCGCGCACCCGAGCCAGGCCCGCGCGCTGGACCGGCTGCAGGAGATCGCCCAGCAGGTCGCCGCGCCGCGGCGCGGCCTGTTCAGCCGCCGGAGGACGGCACCGGCGGTCTACCTCGACGGCGGCTTCGGCGTCGGCAAGACCCACCTGCTCACCTCGCTCGCCCACGCCGTCGCCGAGGAGCTCGGGGCCGACGCCGTCGCGTACGGCACCTTCGTCGAGTACACCAACCTCGTGGGGGCCCTCGGCTTCCACCAGACGGTCGAGGCCCTGGGCGCCAAGAAGCTCGTCTGCATCGACGAGTTCGAGCTCGACGACGCCGGCGACACCACGCTGATGTCCCGTCTCATGCGCGAGCTCGCCGACCGCGGCGTCGCGCTCGCCGCGACGTCGAACACGCTGCCGGACGCGCTCGGCGAGGGCCGGTTCGCCGCCCAGGACTTCCAGCGCGAGATCAAGGCGCTCTCCGACCGCTTCGAGACCCTGCGCGTGGACGGCGAGGACTACCGGCACCGCGACGTCGTCACCGACTCCGAGCCGCTGTCCGAGGCCGACGTCGTCGCCGCGGCGGCCGCGCACCCCGGTGCCACGCTCGACGCCTTCGACGACCTGCTCGACCACCTCGCGACGGTGCACCCCAGCCGCTACGGCGCGCTGCTCGACGGCGTCACCCTCGTCGCCCTCACCGGGGTGCGCCCGGTCGAGGCCCAGGCCGTCGCGCTGCGCCTCGTCGTGCTCGTCGACCGCCTCTACGACCGCGACGTGCCGGTGCTCCTGGGCGGCGAGGGCGACACCAGCGGCCTGTTCACCCCGGAGATGCTCGCGGGCGGCTACCGCAAGAAGTACTTCCGGGCGCTGTCCCGCCTGGGCGCGCTCGCCGAGGAGGGCCGCACCCTCCTCACGCCCCGCCCGTGACCGCCCACCCCTGACCCACCCGCCGGGCGGAGGGGTCAGCGGCGGCGCGTCGTGGGGTGCGTCGGGTTCTCCGCGCGGAGCACCGCCGTCATGCGCGGCGGCACCGTGAGCGTGTCGCCCACGAGGCGGGTCGCGCCCGGCTCCCACGCCGCGGCGAGGCGGAACGAGCCCGGCAGCGGGGCCTGGACCGCGCCGTCGGCCGGCCGCAGCAGGCTGCCGAGGCGGAGGGCCGCCAGACCGTGCCCGGTGTTGAGCACGAACGCCAGCGTGCCGCGCAGCACCACGATCACCGACCGGTCGGCCGTCGAGCGGATCTCCAGCGGCAGGTCCAGCTCCTCGGCGACGCTGTGCCGGATCGCGATGAGCTCGCGCGCCCAGCGCGCCAGGCGCTGCTCGCTCTCGTTGCGGGGCGCCACGGGGGTGTGCACGGTGTCGAGCACGAGCGGGTTGCCCGCGAGCACCACGGTCGCCAGCACGCTCGCCCGGATGTCGACGTCGTCCACGGCCAGGAGCGCCGTCGCCGGGCTCTCCTCGCCCGCCCACGGGACGGTGAGCTGCGTGGCGGGCAGGCGGGTGATGTCCTCGACCACGGCCGCGCCCGAGCGCATCCGGCGGCGCCCGCCGCCGTTCTGCCTGCTCGCGCGCCGCACCGAGGGGTGCACGAGGTCGGCGAGCATCTGCAGCGCCTGGATGTCCTCGGACTTGCCGGGGCCGGACAGGATGCGCAGCAGGATCGACGTGAGCCGGTCGCTGCGCCCGGGGCCGTCCACGAGGAGGCTGAACCGCCGGTCGAGCTGCTCGCCCAGGGCCACCACGTGGTCGGCGAGCTCGCCGAGGAACGGGGTGGGGGAGCGGTCGACGAGCGCGTCGACGTCGAGCACCAGGCCGTCGACGTGGTACTCGCGCAGCCAGTGCCGCGCGTCGTCCACGAGGAAGTCCCGCGGGCCGCGGCTGCCGCTGCCGTCGAGGTTGATGCGGTCGCCCACGTAGTCGGTCCGCACGGTCGGTGCGGACGGCACCTTGCCGGCCCGCGTGCCGATGCTCGGCACCTGACCGGTGCGCATCTGGATCGGGCCCGTGCGCGGGCGGTCCAGCGGCACCTGGCCGGTGCGGGGCCGCATCGCCTGGAGCGCGTGCTCGCCCGCGTCGCCGACGTCCGGTCGGGGCGGGCGCGGGCGCCCGCCGCCCTGGAGGTAGGGGCCGTACGCCTCGAGGCCGAGCTCGTCGGCCACCGCCCAGCGGTACGGGATGTCGAGCACGACGGCGAGGCCGGCGGCGTGCGCCGCGTCCACGAAGCGCTGGAGGGCGCGCGGCCCGCCGTAGGGCTCGTGCACCGAGTAGAGCCGCACGCCGTGCGACGGACCCAGCGCCGGGTCGAACGCCGCGACGGGCGCGAGCTCGACGCCGTGGACGCCGAGCTCCGCGACGGCCGGGAGCAGGCGCGCGGCCGCGTCGAGCGTGCCCTCGGGGGTGAACGTCTCGACGTCGACGTGCATGAGCACGCTCGTCGACAGGTCGGGCGGCGACCACGTGCCGTCGGTCCACTCGAAGGCGGGGTCGAACACGCGCGTCGGACCGTGGATGCCCTGCGGGAGCCAGACGCTGCGCGGGTCGGGCAGCAGCGGCCCGCCGTCCACCGAGTAGCCGTAGTCGGTCCCGTGGCCGAGCACGGTGTCGGCGCCCCAGTAGCCGGGCTGGCCCGCGCCCACGAGGCGCAGCGGCATGTGCTCCGGCTCCTCGTACGCGTCGTACGGGACGAGCACCTCGATGACGCGGGCGCGCGGGGCCCACACCACCGGTCTGGGCCCGGGAACAGGCATGTCAGGCCCAGGTCGGGGCGGTGGTGTGGTTCCTCCGGTTCCACTCCTCGGTCCGGTCACGGCGGACAGCCTAGCCCGCCGACCCGGATGGGCGGGTCAGCACCACCACGCTGTGCGCGGTCACCGGCAGCCCGGCGCCTGCCTGCAGCACCGTGCCGGGCTCGGCGTTGCCGTCGGTGTCGAGCACGACCGTCCACTCGGCCCCGTACGCGGCCGACGGCAACGTGAAGTCCAGCTTCTCGGAGTGGGCGTTGAGCAGCAGCAGGAAGGAGTCGTCGACGACCGGCTCGCCCCGCCTGTCCTTCTCGGTGATCTCGTCCCCGCCCAGGTAGACGGCGACGGTGCGCGCGTAGGACTGGTTCCAGTCCGTGTCGTCCATGCGCGCGCCGGTGAGGTCGAGCCACTCGATGTCGGCGGGCCGGTCGGAGTCGTCCCCGGGGGAGCGGCCCTCGAAGAAGCGGCGCCGGTGCAGCACCGGGTGCTCGCGGCGCAGGCGGACGGCCTGTCGGGCGAACTCCAGCAGCGCGGCGCGCTCGTCGTCGAGGTCCCAGTCCACCCACGACAGCTCGTTGTCCTGGCAGTAGACGTTGTTGTTGCCGTCCTGCGTGCGGCCCAGCTCGTCGCCGTGCGCGATCATCGGCACGCCCTGGCTGAGCAGGAGCGTGACGAGCAGGTTGCGGCGCTGGCGGGCGCGCAGCTCGCGCACCTCGGGGTCGTCCGTCGGCCCCTCGACGCCGCAGTTCCAGGACCGGTTGAAGCTCTCGCCGTCGTTGTTGTCCTCGCCGTTGGCCTCGTTGTGCTTCTCGTTGTAGGCCGTCAGGTCGGCGAGCGTGAACCCGTCGTGCGCCGTGACGAAGTTGATGGACGCGCTGGGGAACCGGCCCGTGTGCTCGTAGAGGTCGCTCGAGCCGGTCAGGCGGGAGGCGAACTCCGGGAGCGTCGCGGGCTCGCCGCGCCAGAAGTCGCGCACGGTGTCGCGGTAGCGGCCGTTCCACTCGGTCCACAGCGGCGGGAAACCGCCCACCTGGTAGCCGCCGTCGCCCAGGTCCCACGGCTCCGCGATGAGCTTGACCTGGGAGATGACCGGGTCCTGGTGCACGATGTCGAAGAACGCGCTCAGCCGGTCCACCTCGTGGAACTGGCGGGCGAGCGTCGCGGCGAGGTCGAAGCGGAAGCCGTCGACGTGCATCTCCTCCACCCAGTACCGCAGCGAGTCCATGATGAGCTGGAGCACCGCGGGCGAGCGCATGAGCAGCGAGTTGCCCGTGCCGGTCGTGTCGAAGTAGTGCGCCTCGTCGCCGTCCACCAGGCGGTAGTAGGCGGCGTTGTCGATGCCGCGGAAGCTCAGCGTCGGGCCGAGCTGGTTGCCCTCGGCGGTGTGGTTGTAGACGACGTCGAGCAGCACCTCGATGCCCGCCTCGTGCATCGTCTTCACCATGGACTTGAACTCCATGACCTGCTCGCCGCGCCGGCCGTAGCCCGCGTACCCGTTGTGCGGCGCGAAGAAGCCGATCGTGTTGTAGCCCCAGTAGTTGGACAGGCCCTTCGCGGCCAGCGACGGGTCGGTGACGAACTGGTGCACCGGCATGAGCTCGATGGCCGTGACACCGAGGCTGGTCAGGTGGTCGATCACCGCGGGGTGGGCCAGGCCCGCGTACGTGCCGCGCAGCTCCTCCGGCACGTCCGGGTGGCGCATGGTGAGGCCCTTGACGTGCGCCTCGTAGATCACCGACTCGTGGTACGGCGTGGCCGGCGGGCGGTCGTGGCCCCAGTCGAAGTACGGGTTGACCACCACGGAGACCATCGTGTGGCCGCGCGAGTCGCCGTCGGCCGGGGTCGTGCCCGTGACGGCCTGCTCGGTGTCGTCGAACGGGTAGGAGAACAGGGACGGGTCGCCGTCCAGGTCGCCGTCGACGGCCTTGGCGTAGGGGTCCAGCAGGAGCTTGGCCGGGTTGCACCGGTGGCCCGACGCCGGGTCGTACGGGCCGTGCACGCGGTACCCGTACCGGGTCCCCGGGCCGACGCCGGGCAGGTACACGTGCCACACGTGGGCGTCGGTCTCGGTGACCTCGACGCGGGTCTCGGAGTCGTCGTCGGCCAGCAGGCAGAGCTCGACCCGCTCGGCGACGGAGGAGTAGAGCGCGAAGTTGGTGCCGGTCCCGTCGAACGTCGCACCGAGGGGATAGGGGTGCCCAGGCCAGGTCTGCATCGAACGATCATCACACCCCCGCGCCTCCCGTGCGGGGCGACGTGCGTGATGGGCGTGGCGCCCGCGTGGAGGCTTCGCGGGGATCTGTGCGGACGTGCGAGTCACCCGCCGATCCGGATGCGAGCGCACGGCCGTTGCTGCGATCATGTGGGCATGATCACGGGGGAACCCCAGTCCACCGAACCCGCCGAGCACGGTCCGACCGACCTGGTCGACGAGTCCAACGCCTCCTACGCCCACATCGCGCCGCCGGCCGTCCGGCGCGCCGCGTCCCGCCGCGGCCTGCTCGGGGGCGGTGACGTCTCCAAGGCGCCCCGCAACCTCGCCGGCTGCGAGCTCGACCCCATCTCGGGAGCCTCCAGCGGGGTCTCCTGGGACGACCCGGAAGAGCTCTGACCCGACGGGTGGGCACGGCACGTCCCTGAGCGGACGTGCGCGTCCCGTGCGACGAGGCACGGGCGCCGGCTCTCGCGTGCCCGCGCCTCAGCGCGGCAGGCGCTCCGGGTCGACGGCGATGAGGCGTGGCATGCCCGCGGGCGCGACGGCGCTCAGCGCGAGGTAGCGCGCCTCCGCCCGGTGCAGCCGGATGTGCTCGTCCAGCGACCACTGCGGCCCGTTGGTCAGCGTCATGCCGCACGAGCAGTCGATCTCCTCGCGGTCGCCCGGCAGGTTCCGGACGAGTCCCACGGTGACGTGGGAGGCGCGGGCGTCGGCCTTGGCCCGGTGCATGGCGGCGCTGACGGGTGCCTGTTCGCTCACGCCCCACACCCTAACCGCGCGCGGCCGGGCCCCAGAGGGCAACGGTGGCCGCCGGCCCGGCTCACACCCGGTCGAGCGCCTGCTCGACGTCCTCCAGGAGGTCGGTCACGTCCTCGAGCCCCACGGACAGCCGCACGATCGACGGCGGCACCTCGGCCTCGGTGCCGCGCACCGAGGCGTGGGTCATCGCGCTGGGGTAGTTGACCAGCGACTCGACGCCGCCGAGCGACTCGGCGAGGAGGAACACGTGCGTCGACTCGGCGAACGCGCGCGCCGCGGCCTCGCCGCCGGCCAGGTCGAGCGAGATCATGCCGCCGAACCGCGACATCTGGTGCGCCGCGACCTTGTGGCCGGGGTGGTCGGGCAGCCCGGGGTACAGCACGCGCGCGACGGCGGGGTGGTGCACGAGCCGCTCGGCGAGCACCTGCGCGTTCTCGGAGTGCCGCTGCATGCGTACGGCCAGCGTCTTGATGCCGCGGGTGGTGAGGAACGCGTCGAACGGGCTCGAGACGGCGCCCGCCGCGAACTGCACGTACCGCACCTGCTCGGCGAGCTCCTCGCCGCCCTTCCCGTCCCTGCCGTGCCCGACGACGACCGCCCCGCCGACGACGTCGGAGTGCCCGCCGAGGTACTTGGTCGTGGAGTGGACCACGACGTCGGCCCCGAGGTCGAGCGGGCGCTGCAGCGCGGGCGACGCGAACGTGTTGTCCACGACCAGCAGGAGGTCGTGCTCGTGCGCGAGCTGGGCGAGCGCCGGGATGTCGCTGATCTTCATGAGCGGGTTCGACGGCGTCTCGACCCAGAGCACCCTGGACTCGGGCCGCACGGCCGCCCGCACGGCGTCGAGGTCGGCCGTGTCGACGGTGCTGTGCGCGACGCCCGCCTTGCCGTGGATCGTGCGGACGAGGCGGTGCGTGCCGCCGTAGACGTCGTTCGGCACCAGCACGTGGTCGCCGGGGGAGACGACGGCGCGCAGCAGCGCGTCCTCCGCGGCGAGGCCCGAGGCGAACGAGATGCCCGCCGCCCCGCCCTCGATCGCGGCGAGCTGCTCCTCGAGCGCAGTGCGCGTGGGGTTGCCGCCGCGCGAGTACTCGTACCCGCCGCGCAGCCCGCCGATGCCGTCCTGCGTGTAGGTGGAGGTGACGTGGATGGCGGGGATGGCGTCGCCGGTGGTCGGGTCGGGGTGCTGGCCGGCGTGGATGGCGAGGGTGTCGAACCGGTTCTGCTGGGTGGTCATGTCAGAGATCTCTTTCGGGAGCCGGCGGCCGTCAGACCGCGAGGTAGTCGAGCAGGTCGGCGCGCGAGACGACGCCGAGGGCCTTGCCGCCGTCGGTGACCAGCAGCGCGGTCTCGTCGGCCAGCGCGGCGCGCAGCGCGCCGACCGGCTCGTTGACGCCGATGAGCGGCAGAGGCCGCCCGACGAGGCCGCCGACCTCGTCGGAGAGGTTCGCCGTGCCGGCGAACACGCGGTCGAGCAGGTCCTTCTCGTGCACGGCGCCCGCGACCTCGCCGAGCACGACGGGCGGCTCGGCCGTGAGCACGAGGAGCTGGGACACGCCGCTGCGGGTCATGCGGTCGATCGCCTCGCGCACCGTGTCCGTCGGGTGCACGTAGAGCACGGGCGGCGTGCGGTCGGCCTTGGCGGCCAGCACGTCGGCGACGGTGTGGTCCTCGATGGCGGGGGAGAACCCGTAGGACCGCATCCAGGTGTCGTTGAAGATCTTGCCCAGGTAGCCGCGGCCGCCGTCGGGCAGGAGGACCACCACGACGTCGTCGGCGGTGAGGTCGCGCGCCGCCTCGAGGGCCGCGACGACGGCCATGCCGCTCGAGCCGCCCACGAGGATGCCCTCCTCGCGGGCGAGGCGGCGCGTCATCGCGAACGACTCGGCGTCGCTGACGGCGATGATCTCGTGCGGCACGGTCGGGTCGTAGGCGGTGGGCCAGAAGTCCTCGCCGACGCCCTCGACGAGGTAGGGCCTGCCGGTGCCGCCGGAGTACACCGAGCCCTCGGGGTCGGCGCCGATGATGCGCACCCGGTCGCCCGAGACCTCGCGCAGGTACCGGCCGGTGCCCGTGATGGTCCCGCCCGTGCCG
Organism: Promicromonospora citrea; assembly: GCF_013004695.1. GTDB lineage: Bacteria > Actinomycetota > Actinomycetes > Actinomycetales > Cellulomonadaceae > Promicromonospora > Promicromonospora citrea. The sequence continues at coordinate 22,713 of NZ_JABEMG010000032.1, read as the reverse complement.
ACGCCGGCGACGAAGTGGGTCACGCGGCCCTCGGTGTCCCGCCAGATCTCGGGACCGGTGGTCTCGTAGTGGGAGCGCGGCCCGTTGGGGTTGGAGTACTGGTCGGGCTTGAAGGCGCCCGGGATCTCGCGCACCAGGCGGTCGCTCACCGAGTAGTAGGACTCGGGGCTGTCGGGCGCGACGGCCGTGGGCGTGACGACGACCTCGGCGCCGTACGCGGTGAGGACGTTGCGCTTGTCCTCGCCCACCTTGTCCGGCAGCACGAACACGCAGCGGTACCCACGCTGCTGGGCCACCAGCGCCAGGCCGACGCCGGTGTTGCCCGAGGTGGGCTCGACGATGGTGCCGCCGGGCCGGAGCCTGCCCTCACGCTCGGCCGCGTCGATGATGCGGCCCGCGATGCGGTCCTTGGAGGAGCCGCCGGGGTTGAGGTACTCGAGCTTGACGAGCACCGTCGCATCGGTGACGCCCTCGGTGACGTGGCCGAGCCGGACCAGGGGGGTGTTGCCGACGAGCTCGACGACAGAGTTGACGTACTGCACCTGTATCTCTTCCTGTTCTGTGCGCGCGACGGCGCGCGCGGGGGGACTGACGGCCTGGTGAAGGGTCAGTGACAGCAACAGGAGAGCGTGGTGAGCACGGCGCCACTGTAGCCGGACGGCCCCGTCAGTGCGAGTGCGCGATGCCCAGCTCGTGCATCCGCTCGTGCTCCTCGCGCTCCTTCATCCGCTGCGCGATGCGCGCCTGGACCTCGGGGCGGCGCAGCGGCGGGACGTTCGTGGGCGGACGGCGGCGCGCCGGCAGCTCGTCGAGCAGGCGCGTCACGATGTCGGCGACCTCGGCGGTCGCCCGTTCCACGGGCTCGCGCGTCGCGTCGCTGACCTTGGTCACACCCGTCACCTTGCGCACGAACTGCAGGGCGGCGGCCGTGATCTCCTCGTCGGTGGCGGCGGGCTCGAGCCCGCGCAGCGTGGTGATGTTCCGGCACATACCTCGACGGTACGCCGCCCGCCGCGGCCCCGGGCGGCCTTGACGACTCGTGCGACTAAGTGATTTAGTCACTTTATGACTCAGAGCAGAGCATCGTTCTCGGAGCAGCTCGCCGACGACATCGTGCGGCTCATCCGTTCCGAGAGCCTCGGACCCGGCGACGCGCTGGAGTCGTCGCGCGACCTCGCCAAGCGGTTCGCCGTCACCACGCCCACGGTCCGCGAGGCGCTGCGGCGCCTCGAGGCGACGGGTGTGGTCGAGCTGCGGCACGGCTCGGGCACCTACATCGGCCCGGGGATCGAGCGGACGGTGCTCGCCAACCCGCACCGCCCGCGCATCACGCGGCGCTCGGTGATCGAGCTGGCCGAGGCCCGCCTCGTCATCGAGCCCGGCATCGCCGCCCTGGCCGCGAGCGCCCGCGACGCCGCCGCGCTGCAGCGTCTCGAGGCCGCGACGGCGACGGCGCTCGAGCCGCCGGTGCACGGCCACCGGCCGGCCCTGAACTTCCACGTCGAGCTGGCCGCGGCGTCGGGCAACGGGCTCCTGCGGGAGACGCTCGAGGCGCTGCTGCACGTGCGCGCCGACGAGCAGACCGAGATCCGGTTCCGGTACGACGACCGGCAGCGCGACCACGCGGAGCACCGCGACATCCTGGCCGCCGTGCGCGACGGCGACGCCGCGGCCGCGGAGCGCCTGACGCGCGAGCACCTCACGACGATCCGTGCCTCCCTGGAGACCGCCGACTTCGGGGACGTCGACGGCACGGACGAGGAGGCCGCGCCATGAGCGCGCCGTACCGCCTCGCCGAGATGACGACCCACGAGGCGGCCGACGCGGCGGCGCGCGGCACGGTCGTGGTCGTGCCCGCCGGGGCGCTCGAGCAGCACGGCCCCGGCATGGCGCTCGGCACCGACCTCGTGCGGGCCGAGGCCGTGGTCGGGCGGGTCGCCGAGCGGCTCGCGGGCCGCGTCGTGGTCGGCCCGTCGGTCCCCGTCGGTGTCTCACCGCACCACATGGTGTTCCCCGGCACGATCACCCTGACCACGACGACGTTCGCCGCCGTCGTGCGCGAGTACGTGACCAGCCTGCACCGGCACGGCTGGACGCGGTTCCTCGTCGTGACGGGCCACGGGGGCAACAACGCGGCCCTCACGACCGTCGCCCAGGACCTGCTGGTCAGCCACCCCGGCGTCCAGCTGGCGTGGTCGCCGCTCACCTCGCTCGCGGGCGACGCGGTGGCCGCTCTCGACCCGAGCCCCGTCCACGGGCACTCGGGCGAGGCGGAGACCGCGCAGATGCTCCACCTCGCACCGCACCTGGTGCACACCGACCGGCTCGAGCCCGGCACCACGACCCCCGACCAGCTCGACGACGTCTCCCGGGCCGCGCGGCACCACGCGCAGCCCACGCTCACCCTCCCGTACGACCGGCTCAGCGCCAACGGCGTGCTCGGCGACCCCCGCCGGGCCACCGCCGAGGACGGCGCGGCGATCGTCACGGCGATCGTCGACCGGATCACGGCCTTCCTCGAGGAGTGGCCGGCCGCCTGACCGCGACCCGCACCCGACCCCGTACCACGCACCCCGCCCGGAACCGGCGCCCGGCCGACCGGGTGCGGCCCCGCCCTGCCCAGAACTCGACTGCCCCAGAACTCGACCTGCCCAGAACGTGCTCCACCCCGTCGGAGCCTCCCGGAAAGGACCAGCATGTCAACGACGACAGCACCACGGCCCGCGCGCTCCGCGCGCCCCACCCCGACCGGCCGCGCCCCCGGCCGGGCACCTGCCCGACCCGCCCGCCGACGACGCACCGCCGCTCTCGCGCTCGCCGCCGCCGCACTGACCGGCGTGCTGATCGGCGCAGTGGCCGGCGCAGCGGTACCGGCTGCCGCGGCCCCCGCACCCGTGCTGCCCGACGCTGCCACGACGCCGTCGGGCAGCACGACCCACCCCGGCCGCTCGGCGGGCTGCGGCACCGCGCCCGACCAGGAGCCCGGCACCAGCGTGCTGCGCACGCTGACGAGCGGCGGGCGCGAGCGCACCGTCCAGCTCCACCTGCCCGACGGCTACCGCGCCGACCGCGCCTGGCCGGTCGTGCTCGTCTACCACGGCCGCGGCAACACCGGCGCGGGCACCGAGGCCTTCTCCGGCCTGGACGCCCTGCCCGCGATCGTCGCGTACGGCAACGGCGTGGTCGGCACCGGCGACGGCGAGCGCCAGGCCTGGGAGGGCGCGCCCTACTCGGCGCCCGGCGTCGACGACGTCGCCTACACCACCGACCTGCTCGACACCCTCGAGGACGAGCTCTGCGTGGACACGCGACGCGTGTACGCGACCGGCAAGTCCAACGGTGCGGGGTTCACCGCGATCCTCGCGTGCGAGCTGTCCGACCGGATCACCGCCATCGCACCCGTCGCCGCCGCCCTGTACGGCACCGGCCACCCCACGTGCGAGCCCGCACGGCCCGTGCCGGTCATCGAGTTCCACGGCACCGCGGACGCCACCATCCCTTACGGCGGCGACACCGACCGCGGCCTGCCCGCCGTCGGCGACTGGGTCGGCGGCTGGGCCGAGCGCAACGACTGCCGGCCGCGGCCCCGCGTCGAGCAGACCGCCCACGACGTGACGACCACGCGCTGGCGCGGCTGCCGCGCCGGTGCCGAGGTCACGCACGTCGCCGTGCTCGGCGGCGGCCACACGTGGCCCGGCGAGGACAGCTACTCCGGCGGCGGGTACGCCACGCACAGCATCGAGGCCCACGAGGTCATGTGGGAGTTCCTGCGCGACGAGCGGCTGCCGCTGCGGTTCGTGGCGGGCGCGACGGAGCAGGCCACGACGAACCACGGGAGCGCGTCATGAGCACCACCTCCGCACCGCGCACCGAGGCCGACCGGCTGCCCGCCGTCCTGCGGGCGCTCGCGGTCGTCGAGCGCGTCGGCAACGCGCTGCCGCACCCGTTCTGGCTGTTCTGGATCCTCGCGGCGATCCTCGGCGTGACCAGCGCCGGGCTGGCGGCCGCGGGTGTCTCGGTCGTCTCCCCGGCCGACGGCGAGACCGTCGTCGTGCGGAACCTGCTCAGCGGCGAGGGTCTGGCGATGGCGGTGTCGACCGCCGTCGAGAACTTCGCGACCTTCGGGCCGATGGGCACGATCGTCGCGGTGATCATGGGCGTCGCCGTCGCCGAGCGCACCGGCTTCCTCGCGGCGGCCATGAAGGTCTCGGTGTCGCGCGTGCCGGTCTCGTGGGTCGTGTTCGCCGTCGCGTTCGCGGGCACGGTCTCGCACGTGGCCAGCGCGGCCGCCTACATCATCCTCGTGCCGCTCGGCGGGCTCGCGTTCCGGGCCGTCGGGAAGTCGCCGATCCTCGGCGTCGTCGTGGCGTACACGTCGATCGCGTCCGGGTACGACGCGAGCCCGGTGCCGACGCCGAACGACGCGATCTTCGCGGGGATCACGACGGAGGCCGCGCGGATCATCGACCCGACCGCGTACGTCTCACCGGTGAGCAACTGGTTCTTCAACATCGCGTCGTCGCTGCTGCTCGCCACCGTCATCACCCTGGTCACCCGGCTGGTGCTGGCCCGGCGGCCCGACCTCGATGCGGACCCGGACGCGGACCTGGACGACGTCGCAGGCCTCGAGCTGTCGTCGCGCGACCGCAGGGCCCTGCGCGCCGCGCTGCTGACCGGGCTCGGCGCGGTCGTGCTGCTGGCCGTCGTGGTGCTGGTCCCGGCGTCCCCGCTGCGCGGCGAGGGCGGGAGCCTCACCGAGTCACCGTTCCTCGACGGCATCGCCGCGATCGTGGCCGTGCTGTTCGCGGTGGTCGGCATCGTGTACGGCCGGATCTCGGGCGCGATCGAGACGGCGGGCGACGTGCCACGGCTCATGGCCGAGGGCGTGCGGCAGATGGCGCCCGTGCTGGTGCTGTTCTTCGCCATCGCCCAGTTCCTCGCGTACTTCGACTGGACGCACATCGGCGACGTCATCGCCGTCAACTCCGCCGAGGCGCTCGAGGCGACGGGTGTGCCGATCTGGGTCGTGTTCCTCGCGATCCTCGCGCTGCTGTCCGTGGTCAACGTGCTGGTCACGAGCGGCTCGGCGATGTGGGCCATCGCGGCGCCCATCGTCGTGCCGATGCTCCTGCTGCTCGACGTGCCCGCCGAGACGACGCAGGCCCTGTTCCGCATCGCCGACTCCGGGTCCACGTCCGTGACGCCGATGAGCCCGTACTTCGTCATGGCGCTCGGGTTCCTGCAGCGCTACCGCAAGGATGCGGGCATCGGCACGCTGGCGTCGTACACGCTGCCGCTCGCGGTCTGCATGACGCTGGCCTGGACGCTGCTGTTCTTCGCCTGGTGGGGGCTCGGCATCCCGCTCGGGCCCGGTGCGCCCGTGCGCTGACCCCCGGCCCGCCCGCGCACGCAGCGGCCCCCGCCGTCCAGGACGACGGGGGCCGCTGCTCTGACTGCCCGGCGGACCCGCCGTCAGTCCGGCAGGTCGCCGACCCCGAAGTAGGCGGTGCAGGCGCCGCCCTCGGCCTCGTAGCCGGTCGAGATCTCCAGGACCTCGCCGCGCTCCGGCATCGGCAGGAGCGTGGGGCTGTAGTTGGGGCAGTAGTTGTTCCAGGGGTCGAGGACGCCGACGGGTGCCGGTCCGGTGGACCACGGCGACTCGGGTGCGGCGTCGTTGGCCAGCAGGGTCGCGCCGCTGCCGGGCAGGACGCCCCCGTTTGCCCCGTACAGCATCTGGCCGACGGCGAGGAGCCGGCCGTCGGGCGTCCCGTCGTCGTACCAGGAGATGTTCGGGGTGTGGCGGAAGTGCGTGCCGTCCGCCGTGGTCACCGGGTGGCCGAGGGCCGCGGGGTCGCCCCACGTGGTGCCGTCGGGGGAGCGGCGCACGTAGTGCCTGCAGTCCTCGACGGGCCCGCAGACCTCGTAGCTCATGAGGTACGTGCCGTTCGGGAGACGGCGGACCACGGGCATGCCGGGCCGCAGGTCAGGGTCCTGCGCCGCGACCACGTTCTCGAGCGGCGCCCAGGTGCGCCCGTCGGGAGAGGTGGTCTGCACGAGCGTCTGGCTGTGCGCGGGCTGCTGGTTCTCGTCCGACACGTACAGCGCGAGCCGTCCGTCGCGGGTGACGGCGAACTCGGGCTCCCAGAGACCCTTCGCGGTCGGTGCGACCGCCGCCGTCGAGAGGTGCTCCCACGTGCGTCCCTGGTCGGTGCTGGCCCACACCGGCAGCGTCATGCGGCGCGTGGACTCGTCCTCGTCCTGGCCCACCGACGCCGACCACAGCAGGGTGCCGGGTGCGAGGTCGCCGACCTGCTGCGGGAGCTCGTACAGGGTCGAGCAGCACAGGCCGCGAGCGGCGCCCGGGTCGGTGACGGTGCCGACGCGCTCGAAGCTGCGGCCGTCGTCGGTGCTGGTGAAGATCGCGCCGTGGCCGCCGGCGTCGTCGAAGGTGACGACGCTCGCGACGATCGTGCCGTTCGCGGCGCCTGCGTGCTCGAGGCGGATCGCGCGCGGGTAGAGCGCGGTGCCGTCCATGAGCCGCGTGCCGTTCAGGGCGCCGCCGGGTGGGGGGTCGGCGCTCACGGCCGCCGGTGGGGTGCCGGTGCTCTGGCTCGCCGTGGCCGGGGCGGCCGCGCCCGGCAGGGCGAGGGCCGCGAGGGCCGTGCCGGCGACGGCGGCGAGGAACGGGGCGGCGACGCGACGTAGGACCACGGGTGGCACCTCTCTGATCGGCTCTGATCTCGGCGCCACGCTAGCGACCGGGTGATTCTGAGTCAACGTTGCACCACCCCGCCGCTCGCCCAGGTAGTCACCTGGCGAGGTAGTCACTTGGCGAGGTAGTCACTTGGCGAGGTAGTCGCGCAGCGGGCCCCGCCCGCTCAGACGCTCGCGCGGTACCGCAACGGGGACAGCCCGACCTCCCGCTTGAACGCGGTGCTGAACGCGCTCTCCGAGGCGTACCCGAGCTCGGCGGCCAGCGTGCCGACGCGCGTGTCCGTGCTGCGCAGGGCGCGCTGCGCGAGCAGCATGCGCCACCGGTTGAGATAGGTGATCGGCGGCATGCCCGCGACCGTGCGGAACCGCTCCGCGAACGAGGTGCGCGACATCGCCGCCGCGCGGGACAGCTCGGGCAGCCCCCACGGCCGGGCCGGGTCGGCGTGCATGAGGTCGACCGCGGGGCGGAGGCGCTCGTCCGCGAGCAGCCGCAGCCACCCGGGCGGCGGGCCGGTCACCTGTCCGCCGGCCGGACCCGCGGCCTGTTCGACGTACGCCCGCAGCACCTCCAGCAGCAGGAGCTCCCCGTGGCGCCGGACGGCGTACGCCGCGCCCATGCGCTGCGCCGTCACCTCCGTGTACAGGCGGTGCAGGCTGCCACGCAGGTTGGTCGCCGCCGGGCCGTCGCCGCGCACGTGCGCCAGCGGCGGCAGCGCCTGGCCCAGCAGCGCGAACCCCGCCGGGTCCAGCTCGACGCGGCCGCCGATCACGACGTCGCCCGTCGCGCGGTCGGGCCCGTGCAGGCGCAGCGACGCGAAGTCGGCGTCGGGCACCACCACCCGGGGCGGCCCGTCGCCCGCCCCGCCGCGTGCCTCGATCCACGTGCGGCCGTTGAGGACGACGACGTCGCCCGCCGCCAGCTCGACCGCCTCGTCGACGCCGTCGGTGCTCAGGCGCGCGCTGCCCGCTGCCAGCGCGAAGAACTTGAGGCCCTCGACCGCGCCGCGCGTGACCCACGGGCCGTCCGCGGCGAACCCGCCCGACAGCACGCCGCGCACCTGGACGAGGTCGAACGCCTCGGAGAGCTGATCGGACACCATACCCGTACTGTCGCGCAGAAAATGCGGATCGCCAAGTATTCAGAGTTCGGCCGGGGCGTCGCAGGCTGGAGGCATGACAGAGCAGACGCAGGCACGGACACAGCACAAGCAGCACCCGCTCGGCAGCGGCTTCACGGCCTTCTCCACCGCCGACGACGTGCTCGCCGGCATCGACCTCACCGGCAGGAACGTGGTCGTCACCGGCGGCCACAACGGCATCGGGCACGAGACGACCCGCGCGCTGGCTGCCGCCGGTGCGTCCGTCACGGTCGCGTCGCGCGACCCGGAGCGCGCGGCCGAGAAGCTGGCGGGCATCCCGCGCGTCGAGGCCTGGCAGCTCGACCTGCTGGACCCGGCGAGCATCGACGCGTTCGTCGAGCGGTATCTCGCCACGGGGCGCCCGCTGCACGTCCTGATCAACAACGCGGGCATCATGGCGGGACCGCTCGTGCGCGACGCGCGCGGCTTCGAGTCGCAGTTCGCGACCAACCACCTCGGCCACTTCCAGCTCACCCTGGGCCTGCGGCCCGCGTTGCAGGCCGCGCACGGCGCGCGCGTGGTCAACCTGACCTCGGGCGGGCACCGTGCGTCGGACATCCGCTGGGACGACCCCCACTTCGAGTCCGGCTACGACGAGATGGGCATCCTGGCCTACGGGCAGTCCAAGACGGCGAACGTGCTGTTCGCCGTCGAGCTGGACCGGCGGTGGGCCGCCGACGGCATCCGCGGCTACGCGGTGCACCCCGGCATCGTGATCACGACCAACCTCGGACCGCACCTCCCGGCGGGCGAGGAGCGCACGCCCTGGCTCGACGTGGCGGCGCGGCAGGCCATGGGGCTGATCGACGAGGCGGGCGAGGTCGTCGTCGACCCCGAGCACGAGAAGAAGACGGTGCAGCAGGGCGCGAGCACGAGCGTGTTCGCCGCGACGAGCCCGCTGCTGGCGGACATCGGCGGTGTCTACCTCAAGGACAACGACATCTCGCCGCTCGACGAGGACCAGCAGGAGATGGACTTCGCCACCGAGCAGAACCCGCGCGCGACCGTGGTGCCGCACGCCGTCGACCCCGCGTCGGCGCGCCGCCTGTGGGAGCTCAGCGAGCGCCTTCTGCGGGACGGCAGGGCCTGATCCTCGGGAGGCCGCAGGTCGGTCGCGCGGGCCTACGATCGGTGGGTGAGCGCGACCGACCGGAGCAACCACCAGATCGCGGTGCTCGTGCTCGAGGGTGCCAAGCCGCTCGACGTCGGCATCCCGGCGCAGGTGTTCTCGAACCGCCCGAGCATGCCGTACGAGGTGCGGGTCTGCGGGCCCGCACCCGGGCTGGTCACCGGCGGTGACGGGCTGTCCTACCACGTGGCGCAGGGGCTGGAGGCGCTCGAGCGCGCCGACACCGTCTTCGTCCCGGGGTACCGGACGCCCGCCACCGCGGACCCGCCCGCCGTCGTCGTCGACGCGCTCCGCGCCGCCCACGCGCGCGGGGCGCGGCTGGCGGCGATCTCGACCGGGGCGTTCGCGCTCGCGGCCACCGGCCTGCTCGACGGGCGGCGGGCGACCACGCACTGGCACTACACGCGGGCGCTGCGCGAGCGGTACCCGCGCGTCCAGGTCGACGAGAACGTGCTGTTCGTCGACGAGGGCGGCGTGCTCACGTCGGCGGGCGCGGCGTCGGGCATCGACCTGTGCCTGCACCTGGTGCGCCGGGACCACGGCGTCGGGCTGTCCAACCACGTCGCCCGGCGGCTGGTCGCGGCGCCGTACCGCAGCGGGGGACAGGCGCAGTACGTGCCGCGCAGCGTGCCGGAGCCGCTCGGCGACCTCTTCGCCGGGACCCGCGCGTGGGTGCTCGAGCACCTCGCCGAGCCGCTCACCCTCGAGGACCTCGCCCGGCACGCGCGCGTCTCGGCGCGCACGTTCTCCCGGCGGTTCGTGCAGGACACCGGGTACACGCCGATGCAGTGGGTGCTGCGCGCCCGGGTCGACCTGGCGCGCGAGCTGCTGGAACGCAGCGACCTGGGCGTCGAGCAGATCGCGCACCGCGTGGGCCTGGGCACGGCGGCCAACCTGCGGCTGCACTTCCAGCGCATCCTCGGCACGTCCCCGACGGAGTACCGGCACACGTTCTCGGCGTGAGGGCCGGGCCGGAGTGGCGGGGTGCGCGTCCCCGGTCCCTCGTCCCGTGCCCGTCGTGTGCGGACCGATCTCGCGGGGCAGGCCGTGACATCGTGCTGACGACGGACCGAGCACGCGGAGAGCAGTGGCAGGATCCTTGCGGACGGTGGCGAGATGTCTGGCGGGATCCTTGCGCAGCGGGGCGTTCCAGCCGCTTTCGGCGGCGTACGCACGGGCCGGAGCATGGGGACGACGAAAGGAGTCCCATGACACGCATCGCCATCAACGGCTTCGGGCGCATCGGCCGCAACTCCCTGCGGGCCCTGCTCGAGCGGGACAGCTCGCTCGAGGTCGTCGCGATCAACGACCTCACCGCCCCGGACGCCCTGGCGCACCTGCTGAAGTACGACAGCTCGCTGGGTCGCCTGCGCCGGTCGGTGGAGGTGGACGGCGACACGCTCGTCGTCGACGGCCGCCGCATCCGGGTGCTCGCCGAGCGCGAGCCCGCCAAGCTGCCCTGGGCCGAGCTCGAGGTCGACATCGTGCTCGAGTCGACGGGCCGCTTCACCTCCGCCGACGCCGCGCGCGCCCACATCGACGCCGGTGCCCGCCGCGTGCTGGTCAGCGCCCCGTCGGCCGGCGCCGACGTCACGCTGGCCTACGGCGTGAACACCGACGAGTACGACCCGGCCGCGCACGTGATCGTCTCGAACGCGTCGTGCACGACGAACGCGCTCGCGCCGCTGGCTGCCGTGCTGGACGACCTGGCGGGCATCGAGCACGGCTTCATGACCACCGTGCACGCCTACACCCAGGAGCAGAACCTCCAGGACGGCCCGCACCGTGACTGGCGCCGCGCCCGCGCGGCGGCCGTCAACATCGCGCCGACCACGACGGGCGCCGCCAAGGCCATCGGCCTGGTGCTCCCGCGGCTGGACGGCAAGCTGTCGGGCGACTCGATCCGCGTGCCCGTACCGGTCGGCTCCCTCGTGGAGCTCAACACGACCGTCGCGCGCGAGGTGACCGAGGACGAGGTGCTGGCGGCCTACCGCGCAGCGGCCGACGGTCCCCTCAAGGGTGTCCTCGAGTACTCCGACGAGCCGCTGGTCTCCAGCGACATCACGGGGGAGCCGGCGTCGGCGATCTTCGACGCGGCCCTGGTCCGGGTCGACGGCCCGCACGTCAAGGTCGTGGCCTGGTACGACAACGAGTGGGGCTTCTCGAACCGCGTGATCGACACGCTGGAGCTCATGGCGCGGGGCTGAGCCCGCTCAGCGCAGCGCCGCACCGGTCTCCTCGACCCAGCGCCGCTGCCCGCGCGTCTCCACGGCGCGCGGGTGGTAGTGCGCCCGCACCCAGCCGACGGCGTCGGCGGGTGCGACGCCGCTGAGCACGGCGAGGAGCGCCAGCGCCGTCCCCGTCCGGCCGACGCCGCCGCCGCACGCGATCTCGACCCGCTCGGCGGCGGCCCGGCCGTGGGCCTCGCGCAGCGCGGCGACCGCGTCGTCGGTCGAGGCGGGCAGCCGGAAGTCGGGCCACCGCACCCAGCGGTACTCCCACCCCGTCACACGCGGGTCCCGTCCGCGCAGGTAGACGGCGAGCTCCGGCGCGGGTGCGGGGCCGCGCGGCCGGCGCAGCCCCGTGCCGCGCACGCGCCGCCCGTCGGGCAGCTCGACGATGCCGTCGCCGTCCGGCCAGGTGCGGTCGGGTTCCATGGCGACACCGTAACGGCCCGACCGATGAGAACCGCGGCCCGGCACGGTCGGCCCTGGGACGACCACACCGAGGGAGCCAGTGATGACGACCGTGTTCACCCACATGACCATGTCGCTCGACGGGTTCATCGCCGACCCGGACGACCGCATCGACCACATCTTCGACTGGTTCGACGCGGGTGACGTGCCCGTGTCGACCGCCAACCCCGACATCTCCATGCGTGTCGACGTCGCGAGCGCCGACCTGCTGCGCCACCTGACGGGCCGCGCGGGCGCGCTCGTGTCCGGCAGGCGGCTGTTCGACATCACGGACGGCTGGGGCGACAACCACCCGGTGGGCGCGCCCGTCGTCGTGGTCACGCACCGCCCGCCGGACGACCCGGGCCGGTGGCCGCGGACGACGTTCGTGGGCGACGTCGCCGAGTCGATCGCACGGGCGCGGGAGATCGCGGGGGACAAGGACGTGACCATCGCCAGCGCGAGCATCGCCCAGCAGGCGCTGCGCCTCGGCCTCGTGGACGAGGTGGCGGTCAGCCTGACGCCGGTGCTGCTCGGCGCCGGCATCCCGTACTTCGCGAGCCTGGGCACCCTGGTGCTGCTCGAGGACCCGCTGGTGGTCGAGGGGCGCCGGGCGGTGCACCTGCGTTACCCGGTGCGACGCTGACGGGCCGCGTGCCACGATGAGCGGCATGGCGACGAACTCCCGGATCCCCGCCGTCGAGCGCGCGACCGGACGCAGCTGGGACGAGTGGCTCGCGTTCTTCGAGACGATCGGCGCGGCGCGGCTGAGCCACCACGACATCGCGACGGCGGTGCTGTACGAGCTGGACGGCACCGGCCTGGAGAACCCGGCCTGGTGGGCGCAGTCCGCGTCCGTCGCCTACGAGCAGCACATCGGCCGGCGCATCCCCGGGCAGCGGCCCGACGGCACGTTCCAGGCGAGCGTCAGCAAGGCGACGTCGCTCGCGATGGCACCCCTCATGGACGCCTGGACGGCCTTCGCGGCGGAGGACGACGACGTCCGCGCGTTCCTGTCCGCCGACCCGCGGGTCAGCGGGACCGACAAGCGGATCTCCTGGCGCGCCAAGGGGCACGACGGCGAGTCGGTGGTGGTCATCAGCGAGCCGAAGAAGGACGGCGCGGCGTCGCTCGTGGTCCAGCTCCTGGGCACGGCGACGCCCGAGCGCAACGAGGAGGCGCGCGAGCAGTGGCGCGCGGTGGTGGAGCGGTTCCTGGCGGGCGCGTCCCCGGCCGCACCATGAGGTCGGCCGGTCGTCCCGAGAGCGGTCCGTGCGGGAGCCGATCTCGGGACGACCGACCGACGTCGGTGCCCGGAGCGTGCGGTCAGGCGGGCGTCAGAAGGTCCAGCGCTGGGACTCGGCGCCCGAGCAGGTCCGGATCTCCAGGCGCTGGCCGTCGTGCTGCGGTGTGCCGCCGACCGTCGTGAGGCACTTGCCCGACTGCGGGTTCACCAGCTCCCGGCTCGCCGAGCGGTAGGTCCAGCCCTGCGCCCCGGTGCCGTTGCAGGTCCACAGCTGCACCGCGGTGCCGTCGGCGGTGCCGCCGCCCGACACGTCGACGCACCGGCCCAGCGCGCTCAGCGTCGAGCCCGACCGCGTCCACGTCTGCGCCGCGTTCCCGGAGCAGTTGACGATCTGCAGCGGGTTCCCGTCGAACGAGTCGGCCCACGGGACGTCCACGCACATCCCGTTGGCCGCGCGCACCGAGCCCGTGCCCTGCGGCAGCGCGTCGCCGTCGCCGCCACCGTTCCCGCCGTCGCCGCCCCCGCCGTCACCGACCGAGCCGGGGATGGGGGAGGCCGCGCCCTGGAACGGGTCGAGCTGCATGTACGCGGCGGTCGGGTTGCCGTCGTGCACGAGCGACTCCTGCGCGAGCACGTCGTCGAACGCGAAGCCGTACGCCTTGCCGTTGGCCATCTGCTGGTGGATGAACTTCGAGTAGTGGTCCGTGATCGGCTGCTGGTAGAAGTTCGACGTGTCCGTGCCCGGCTGCGTCGTGCTCGCGTGCAGCGTGGAGCGGTGGAACCCGGCGCACAGCGTGCGGGCGATGGCGCCGATGTCGTTGTTCGGCGCCTCCAGGTCGCGGTAGCAGCCGAACACGGAGTCGCTGGACGGCTTGCGGAACTCCGTCACGTACGCACCCGCGGCGTTCGTGAACCGCATGACGCCGTTCTGCACGCGGCCGCGGAACACCTTGCCGGGGTCGTACGAGTAGGGCGCGACCGTGAGGGTCTCGTTCGTGTACTTGGCCCACACCTGGTCGATGTAGGGCGCCAGCGCGTCGGGGGCCATCTGCCCCGTCTCGATCGCGTGACTCGGCGCGAGGATGCGCAGCAGCGAGCCGTCGGGCGCGAACTGCTCCAGGTTGTTCCAGCCCGGTGTGGCGTCGAGCGCCGCGCGCACGTTCGCGTACCCGTTCGGCTTGAGCATGCCCGTGCTGATCACCGTGCCGTCGCTCCTGCGCAGACCCGTCTGGTACGGCGCCGAGAGGAAGTCGACCTGCGTGCTGTTGATCCACAGCCCGTCGTCGTTCAGGGTGAACTCGGTCCAGCTGAACAGCTTGTTGCGGTTCGGGTCGGTCGGGTTCTGCACCGCCGGCTGCACGAGCTGCCCGTTGTTCACGATCTTGAACGACAGCTTCTGGCCGTACGAGAAGTAGATCCGACCCGAGAGCTTCGGCAGCTGGATCGTCATCGACTGGCCACGCGCCGGGCCCGCGATCGAGGCGTCCGGCGCGTCGACCGGCACACCGCCGACCGTGGGCCACTGGTGGAACGTGCCCGACGCGTCCGACCAGCCCAGGCGGCCCTCTCCGGGCGTGCCCAGCACGTAGATCCAGACCTGGTCGTTCCGGTCCGAGCTGTTGTAGACGGTCAGCGGGATCGTCGCGGGGACCGCCGTCGCCGTCTGCGGCTGGGGGCCGACGACGAGGGCGCTCGCGGTGAGCGCGAGCACGCCGAACGCGGCGACGAGGTTCAGCAGTCTCCTGAGTCTGAACCTTCGGGCTCGAGGCAGGGGGGCTCGGGACATGGGGAGCTCCTTCGATCCGGTGGTCACTGACTGCACTGTCAGTGACGCGGATGTTAGTGAGGGCGCCTATCTTTTGTCACCGGTTCGGGGCGTGGAAGCGCTTCCGCATGTGTAGAGGGTGGGTGAAAAAAGGCTTGCTGGTGCGGATTGCGCGGGCGTGCGTCCTCGATCAGGTCCGGGGCGACCGCCACCCGAACGGGATCGGGATCGGGCCGCAGCAGCACACGCCCTGTACGTCGGTGCGGGTCAGCATCCGGGCCGCCTGGTAGCACGCGAGGAAGCGGGCAGCCATCGGCAGGGCGGTCCCGACGAGGCCCCGGGTCGCCAGCAGGGTCCGCGCGGCCGCCGAGCACCCGTCGCCGCCGTGCAGGACGCCGTGGGCGCACCGCCAGCCCTTCCGTGGCGAGACGCGGTGCTGATAGACGGCGATCGCGCGGTCGACTGCTCGGGCTGCCGGGCTCATGCCGTCACCGTACGGCCGGGGGGCGCGACTCGCGTCCGGTGCTGCCGCCCGATCTCGGCGAGCGTGTGCGTGCCGAGCTGTCAGGCGCCACCGCGCGCAGCCGCCACTGCTTCCCGGAGACGGGCGGCGAACTTCTTGG
Organism: Promicromonospora citrea; assembly: GCF_013004695.1. GTDB lineage: Bacteria > Actinomycetota > Actinomycetes > Actinomycetales > Cellulomonadaceae > Promicromonospora > Promicromonospora citrea. The sequence goes on along the minus strand of NZ_JABEMG010000032.1, from coordinate 7,422 downwards.
CGCGGTAGCACCGGATCCGGATCTCCTGCCCGCCCGCCTGGACGATGACGAGGCTGCTGATGAAGCCCCACTTCGTGGAGACGTGCGTGATGTCGACCAGCGGGATGACGAAGTCGATGACCCCCGCGTGGGCCACCCGGTTCATCGCGTTCGGGTGGAAGTGGTACTCGGTGGGCGTGATCGTGGCCCGGCCACCGACCCAGAGCCCCTTGTACATCGCGCGCACGAGTGCGATCGACGGCCGCGCGATCCAGCTCACCCGGGCGGGCTGCACGTCGAACAAGGCGTTGGCGATACGGGACTCGATGGCGTCGGTGGTCATGGGGCCCGACGGTAACCCAGCTAGGACCGGACGCGCTTCGTGAGCATCAGCGTGACGTCGTCGTCGACACGTATCCGGCTGCCCGGCGCGACCGGTCGGCCGCCGGACATGAGTCCGCGCCCGTCGAACTGGTACCCGCGGGCGACGTAGAGCCGCATCGCCGGACCGTAGTCCGCGTACACGCCGACGCCGAGCCCGACGACGGGGTGCCGCACCGCGACGAGCTCCTCGAGCCGGTCGAGGAGAGCGGAGCCGACCCCGCGCCGGCGGTGGGCGGGCAGCACGGTGAGGTCCTGGATCTCGGGAATGTCACCCTCGCGGAACGGCGGGTAGCCGCTGCGCCGGACGACGCAGCCGTACCCCGCCGGCTCCTTGCCGAGCCACGCGACGACGACGTCCCGTTCGCCGGACCGTTGCTGCTCGGCGTACGCCGCGAGCTGCTCCGCCGTCTTCCCGGGCCAGCCGAGCTCCTGGAACGGAGCGGCCAGCGCGGGAGCGTCGTCGTGCGTGAGTGCACGGAGGTCCAGGTTCATCACACGACCCTACGACCGGTTCAGCGGTGAACCGCTGAGATCTGGTGTCCGCATCGAGATCTGGTCGTGCCCGGCCAGATCTCACCGCGAACACCAGACGTCGGCGGATCGGGTGGCCGGGCGGCGGCGCGTGGCGGTCGTCGTGGCCGCGGCAACCCCGACGGCGCTCACGGTCGTCCTCGCGGACCGACACCGGACCCCGTGACCGGCGTGTCCGTGACGACGTCGTCCCATCCACCCGACCGACGTCGGCGGTGCCCAGGGCGTGGTCGTCTCCGGCGACTCGGCCGTCCTCGTCGGCGCGTACGGGGACCGAGGTCTCGTGACGACGGGCACGCTCGGACCGGCGTCCTTCGACCGACCGCGGAGGGGACGCCTGCTCATGCCGTACGGCAGGGTGCCCCGCGGGGAACCGTGCTCGAGTGCCGCGGCTCGACCGCGAACATCGTCGACGCGAGCGACTGGGACCAGCTCGACGTCGACCCGGTGCCGGCCGTCGCGCCGCTCGCTGCCGACACCCGATGAGGACCGACCTCAGGCGTACTCGTCGCTGTCCACGGAGCCCGCGATCCACGCGTCGTCGATCTCCGTCGTCCGGGCCACGTCGAGCGTGATGTCCGCCTGGAGGCGCGAGCCGGCTACCGTGGCACGGGCGACGGCGACCTTGCCGCGGGACTCGATGTACCGCACGAGGGGGAGCAGCTGGGCACTCATCGGGGTGGACAGCACGCCGACGCGCTGCCCGTCGTAGCGGACCTCGACCAGCTCGGCGGTCGACCGCGCGCGCTGCTCCACGACGGCGTGCAGCGTCGCGACGATCCCCGAGCCGGAACCGTGTGCCACCACCTCTCCGAGCACGGCCATGTGCTGGTCCTCCTTGGTGACCTGGACGGTCCGCCCGGGAGGCAGGACGACGTGCGGGGTTCGGGGCAGGTCGTTCACCGGCCGGATACCGACGAGGTCAGGAGGAGGGAAGACCGTGACGCGGGCGCCGAGGCCGCTGCCGTCAGGGTCACCCGCCGGGCGCTCCCGTGCCCACGCCCGCGCCTCGACCCGCAGGACGCGCCCCTCGGCGGCGAGCTCGCGGACGACGGGCGAGTACTTCCGCGCGTCGCCCGCGCTCAGGTAGCCGACGTGCTCGCCCTCGAACCACACGGCGACGGCGTTGCTGTCGTGCGGGTTCCCGGAGTCGTCCGAGAGCAGGGCCTGGCCGAGGAGCTCGGCGCCGGCGTCGCTCCGGACGCGCGTGCCGGCGAACACCCGGCGGATCGCGTCCTGTCGAAAGGTCTCGCCGACGACCTCGGCGTACCCGGTCGCCGTCGTCCACGGGTCGACCGGGTCCCCGGTCGGGCAGGGCGGGACGTGCTCCGCCGGGCCGGAGGTGTCCGTCGACGGGCGCCGGGACACGGCCGCCGCCCTCGCGGGGACCTTGGCGTGGCTCGCCGTCCTGGGCGCGCCGGGCCGTCGTCGTCGCAGCAGCCGCGCGGCGCCGAACAGGGCCGCGGCCGCCGGCAGGGCGACGACGAGCCCGACGCCGACCTCTCCGGCGACGAGCAGCGCGAGGGTGAGCAGGACGAGCGGCGTCCCGACGACGAGCAGGCAGATCCCGAGAACGCGTGCGGCCACCGACGGGCCAGAGCTGGAAGCCACGGCACTTCCTTCGTCTCTGTGGGAACGTCTCGGTGCGAGACGAGCTGAGGCGACGGTAGTGCCGGCCGCAGGGCCCCGGAACCCGGCGCTCCTGGGATCACCCGGGTGAACAGCGCCCGGCGGGAGCGTCCGTCTCAGCCCGAGGAGGTGCCGAGCAGCGCGGTCAGCTCCGACTCGAAGTACGGCTCGAGCGTGCGCGCGAACGTGTTGGTGAGGTGGTTGGAGTCGCGGTAGACCGTGACGCCGCCGATCACCGGGAAGCACTCGCTCGCGTCGCAGTAGACGTCGGTGAAGTCGATCAGGCTCACGTCGGGGCGGCCGAGGCGCTCGACGGCGGCCGGCTGCGGGTCGTACAGCAGCCCCTTCTCGCGGGAGACACGGCAGTCGGTCGACACGTCCCGGCCGCGCTCCTGCAGGCAGTCGAGCACTCCCTTGCGGGGCCGCGGCACGTCGGCGACGGCGACCACGCGCACGCCCTGGTCCGCGAGCCCCGACCAGAGGGTCTCGAGGCCGCCCTCGGCGAACTCCTCCGGCGTCGTGCCGGCGGGCGGCGCCCAGTCGACGCCGCTCACCTGGGAGGTGATCACCAGGTCGTAGTCGCCCTCGGCCAGCATGGTCCTGGCCCGGTCGATCCAGGCGGTGCACGCCTCGTGGAGGACGGCGTCCTGCTCCCGCCGGACGTCCGAGAACGGGCACGCGCCCTTGGAGTAGGTGTCGAGCGCCCAGCCGTGCCGGCTGGCGACGTCGGCGAGCACCGCCGAGTACTGGACGGCGTGCGAGTCGCCGATGAGGGCGATCCGGGTGTCGCCGTCCGGGTCGCCCACGGCGCAGGGCTTCGGCACGGAGTCCGCCTTGCCGGTGCCCGCGCAGCGGCCGCGGAACAGCTCGGGGACGTCCGACGGCGCGACGTCGACCGCGGGGATCGCGCCGTCGACCAGCTCAGGGTTGGTGCACGGCGGGCCACCGATCGGGCGGGCGGCCGCACCGAAGCAGTCGGGCGGTGCGCTGAGCAGCTCGGCGGCGCGCTGCAGCTCGCGCTCCGCGTAGTGCGTCGAGGCCTGCACGCCCGCGAACGCCACGCCGACGACGGCGGCCGCCGCGACGGCGGTGGCGGCGAACGTCCTGCCGGGCCGGAACCGGTGCCGCTGCCGCAGCACGGGCTTCTCGATCCAGGTCCGGGTGCCCCACGCCAGCAGGACGGTGACGGCGAGGATCGCCACCTTGTCCAGGGTGCGCAGGTCGTGGCCGGTCGCGTACGGCACGAAGACGACCAGCGGCCAGTGCCACAGGTAGATCGCGTAGGACACGTCGCCGACGAACTGGACCGGTGCGAGACCGGCCAGCCGGTCGGTGAACCGGTCGGTGGCCCGGGCCCCGATGACGAGGGCCGTGCCCAGCACGGGCACGGCGGCCCACGCCCCGGGGAACGGCGTCTCGCTGGTGTACCAGACCGCCGGCCCGACGATCAGCGCGATGCCCGCCCACGCGACCACGCCCCGTACCAGTGCGGTGCGGGCCGAGGTCTGGCCCCGGCCGAGTGCGGGCACGAACGCCAGGAGGGCGCCGACCCCGAACTCCCACGCCCGGGTCGGGGTCACGAAGTACGCCTGTGCCGGGTCGCTCGCGGTCCAGGCGACCGACGCCACGAGGGAGGAGACGACGACCAGGCTCAGCAGCCCGACCGCGACGGGCCGCCAGGGCGCGTGGCCACGGGCGTGACCGCCGATCTGGAGCCGGCTGCCGACCAGGACCGACAGACCGATCAACAGCGGCCAGACCAGGTAGAACTGCTCCTCGACCGACAGCGACCAGAAGTGCTGCACGGGCGAGGGGACGTTCTCCTCGGCGAGGTAGTCCACGGCGTCGGCCGCCAGGACCCAGTTCTGCGCGTAGAGGGTGGAGGCCCCGATCTCGCGGAACCACTGGCCCCACAGCTGCGCCGGCCCCAGCACCCACACGCCGACGGCGGTCACGGCAAGGACCAGCATCGACGCCGGCAGCAGGCGCAGGATGCGCCGCGACCAGAACCGGGTGACGGAGAAGGTCTGCGCCTGGACGTCGCGCGCGATGTGCGAGGTGATGAGGAACCCCGAGATCACGAAGAACACGTCCACACCCACGTACCCGCCGGTCAGGCGGTTGGGCCACAGGTGGAACAGCACGACGGCGCCGACGGCCACCGCCCGCAGAGCCTGGATGTCGACCCGCACGGGCGTGGGGCGGTCCTTCGTCACGTCATCTCTCCCTCGGTGCCGCAGGGGCGACGGCACCGAGGGATCGTAAGGTCGGCTCCGCGCCGCCGAGTGCCGTTCTCAGCCGTGGAGCGGGGTGAACTTCGGCCGGGCGGGGGTGATCTTCGACCGCCCGCTGGGGCGGTCCGGCGTTCCGAGGAGGGCGCCTGGTCCGGCGCCGCCGCTGTCAGCCACAGCGGGATCGGCGAGAGGTCACGGCCCTCACGACGAAAGGCCCTCCCACCAGCGTTTCCGCTGGTGGGAGGACCTTCTCACGGGTGGGCGATACTGGGTTCGAACCAGTGACCTCTTCGGTGTGAACGAAGCGCGCTACCACTGCGCCAATCGCCCGTGTCGCTCGCCCCGGTGGGGCGTGCGTGGACGATATTAGCCTGCTTCGCGCGTGGATGCGAAATCCAGACCGCGGCCCGTGTCAGGGGTCGATCCGCTCCCGCATGTTCCGCTCGAACAGGTCGCGCGCAGCCGCCGACAGCTCGCCGACCTCCAGGTCCGCGCCGTCCAGCCAGACCGTCGGCTGCACGTTGCGCACGGATCCGGTGAGCAGCATCCCGGCCTCGCCGGCGGACACCCGGTCCAGCACGGAGAAGGGCAGCTCGCCGTCCTTGGCCTCGCGGACGGGCAGGCCGGCCTCGGCGCCCCACTCGAGCAGCAGCTCGCGCGTGATGCCCGCGAGGCACCCGACGGACAGCGGGGGCGTGACGAGCTCGCCGTCGAGCTCGAGGAAGACGTTGGAGCCCGTGCCCTCGCAGAGGTCACCGCGCGTGTTGGCGAACACCGACTCGTCGGCGCCCTTGGCGACCGCGTCGGCCAGGGAGACCACGTTCTCCGCGTACGACGTGGTCTTCAGCCCGGCCACCGGGCTGTTCTCGTTGCGCGTCCACGGCGACCGGGCTGCCCGCCCCGTCGGCACGACGACGGCGGGCGTCGCCGCGACGACCACCGTCTGCGGCCCGTCGGTGCGGCCCGAGCCGAGCGGGCCGATGCCGTCGGTCACCGTGATCCGCAGCCGACCGGCGTCGGGCGCGGCGGCCAGCACGGCGTCGACGCCGTCGCGCACCGTGCGCAGGTCGAGCGCCGCCATGCCCATGCCCGCCGCCGACCGCTCGAGCCGCGCGAGGTGCCGGGTGAGGGCGAACGCCTGCCCGTCGAGCACCGCGCAGGTCTCGAAGACGCCGTCGCCGACCGTGATGCCGTGGTCCACCGCGCTCAGCGCGGGATCGCCGGGCGCGACCATGCGCCCCTCTGCCCAGATGACCGTCATGCGGCCCAGTGTGTCACCGGCGCAGCGTGACGTGCGTGACCTCCGGTGTGTGCCGCACGGAGGTCGTGCGGAACTCCTGCGGCGGCACGCCGTCGAACACGCGGGTGCCCTGGCCGAGGGTGAACGGCCCGACGTGCAGCCGCAGCTCGTCCACGAGGCCCGCGGCGAGGTACTCGTTGAGCGTGGTCGCGCCGCCGGCGATCGAGATGTCGAGGTCGCCCGCGGCGGCGCGCGCCTGCTCGAGCGCGCTCTCGATCCCGTCGGTGACGAAGTGGAACGTGGTGCCGCCCTCCATCGGGACGGATTCCCGCGCGTGGTGGGTCAGCACGAACACCGGCCCGTGGTACGGCGGGTTCTCGCCCCACCAGCCCGTCCAGGCCGGGTCCCACGCGCCGCGCCCGGGCGAGAACATGTTGCGCCCCATGATGTAGGCGCCTGCTCCCACGACGGCGTCCACCTCGGCGCGGTGGTCGTCGCCGTGCTCGAACATCCACCCGGCCATCCAGCCGTCCAGGCGTTCGCCCGTCCCGCTGCCGAAGGGGTGCTCGAGGCTCTGGTCGTGCCCGGCGGAGTAGCCGTCGAGCGATACGGACAGGTCTGCTCTGAGGATTCCCATGCCCGTCCGACGGCGCGCGCCGCCCGAACTCATCGCTGGGCGTCACTCCTCGCCGCGGTAGCTCCCGAAGCTCCACAGGTTGCCGTCCACGTCGCGCACGGTGCACGACCGTCCGCCGTAGTCCTGGTCGGCCGGCTCCTGCAGGCTCGACCCGCCCGCGGCCAGGGCCGCCCGGTACGTGCCGTCCACGTCGTCGGTCACGGCGTACGCCGAGCCCGTGCCCGCCTCGTCCGGCCAGCCCGGCCGCGGCCGGTACGTGCCCAGCATGACGCCGCCGCCCGCCGGCCAGTCCAGCTCCGCGTGCTGCACGACGGCGGGGTCGGCGTCGTCCCGGTAGACCGCGCGCTCGGTGAAGCCCACCGCCTGGAGCCAGGCCAGCCCTGCGTCGGCGTCGCGATAGGTCAGGGTCACCCACAGTCCGGTGCTCATGTCGTCCTCCCTTGCTCGGATGCCTCCCACGATGCCGCGGGCGGGTCCGCGACGTCTTGAACGAACGGGAGCTCCTCGCGCAGCCACGCGCTCGGGGTGCAGCCGCCGAGGGTCACCCACTCGCGCGTCATGTGGGCGTGGTCCGCGTACCCGGCGGCCGCCGCGACGTCCGCCAGGACGGGGCGCCCCGACCGTGCGGCGACGACCAGCGCGCGCCGCGACCGGGACAGCCGGGCCACACGGCGCAGGTCGCGGGGGACCAGCCCGCACTCGGCGCGCACGAGGTCCTGCAGGTGGCGCCGGCTCCAGCCCTGCTCGTCCGCGACATGGCGCACCTGGTGGCCGGCGGCGATCCGGGC
>NZ_JABEMG010000031.1 GCF_013004695.1 Promicromonospora citrea | reverse complement strand
GGCCGCGGGCTCCGGGTCGGCTCGGCGGCCTGCGGGGGTTGCGTGGGGGCGGGGGCGGGATCGGCCGTCGGGGTCGGCGCCGACGTCGGTTCTGCCGCCGCCGTGCAGGCGCTGCCCCGGCCCGGGTCGTGCCACGTGCCGGCGTCCTCGACCTCGACCCACACCACGCAGTAGCCGTCCGGGTACGCCTGGCGGGCCTCCCAGAACGCGGCCCAGCCGCTGCGCTGCTCGTCCCGGGTGAGCCGGCGGGTGTAGGCCTGGCCGCCGTGGCGGGAGCCCGCGGGCAGGACCACGTAGGCGACCTCGTCGCTGCGGTACCCCGGCCGGAAGGCGACGCCGTCGGTGCTGACGTCGACGTCGGCGGTGGAGGACGCCGCGGCCCCCGGGGCGGTCACGACGCCGCCGAGCAGCAGCGACGCGGCCACGAGCAGCGTCGGGACGGCGGCAGCGGCGCGGCCGGACCGGGCACCGCGCGGCCCCGGCCCCGGGGGCACGGAACGGGCGGTGGCGCGGATCACAGCGGCGATACTACCGCCGGGGTCGGCGCGCCCGGGAGGGCCGGACGGGTGACCGCCGGGTGAGGGCCGGCGAGAGTCGGTCCGGCCGGCCGACGGCTCAGAACCGCGGCCCCTCCTCGCCGTGCAGCAGGTTGCGGATGGGGCGGGTGACGACGTCGACCCGGTCGACGAGGTCGGTGGGTCCCGTCACGACGACGCCGCGGTCGGCCGCGGGGGAGTAGACGGCGGTCACGTCGCGGACGGTGACGCGCATGCAGCGGCGGGCCTCGCCGTCGACGCGGAACTCCCGCGACTCGCAGGGCACGTCGTCGACCTCCGCGACGATCGCGCGCATCGCGCTGCGGTAGTCCCGGTACGACTCGGCCAGGTCGGTCACGTCCGTGGTGTCCGGCGACGCCGCCGGGTCGACGTCGGCGTGCAGGGGCGCGACGAGGGCCCCGCTGCACGCGGCGCGCACGATGTCCTCGACCTGTGCCGCGGTCGCGGGCACGCGCAGCGTCTCGACCTCGACGGTCTCGCCCGCGAACGTGCGGTACGACCGCAGGAAGCGTTCCTCGGTGGGGTCCGCGCTGTCGGCGCCGCCGGTCACCTCCTCCTCGACCAGGTCGAGCCCCCAGGTCAGGGGGTCGTCCACCTCGCCGACGACGCCGGAGAACCGCGCGAAGCGCGCGACGATCTGTTCCCAGGACTCGGGGGTCGGGCTCGGTTCCTCCGCCATGTGGCCTCCCGGAGCGGGTACGCGTCAGGTAACGAGCCTGCCGGGTGGCGGGGGACGCGTCAACGACCCGTGCCGCACCAGGTACCGGATCAGGTACGGAACCGGCGAGGAATCGCCGTGGAACGGTGTGCCCACCGGCGTGTCGCGTCCGCGCGGCGTCCTCGGGACCATCACGTCGTCACGCCCCTGGCGAACAAGGGCATCAACCGGCCCATGGGCGCGTTGGGAGCGCATAGAGTCGTTGCGGTCAGGCCTGGTACCGCCGGTGCAGGTGTACGCCGCTCGTGAGGGAGCAGCACATGTTCGAGAGATTTACGGATCGCGCCCGTCGGGTCGTCGTCCTCGCCCAGGAAGAGGCGCGGATGCTGAACCACAACTACATCGGCACGGAGCACATCCTGCTCGGCCTCATCCACGAGGGTGAGGGCGTAGCGGCCAAGGCTCTGGAGTCGCTCGGGATCTCGCTCGACGGCGTCCGCACCCAGGTCACCGAGATCATCGGTGAGGGGCAGCAGGCGCCGAGCGGCCACATCCCGTTCACGCCGCGCGCCAAGAAGGTGCTGGAGCTGTCGCTGCGCGAGGCGCTGCAGCTGGGCCACAACTACATCGGCACGGAGCACATCCTGCTCGGCCTCATCCGCGAGGGTGAGGGCGTCGCGGCCCAGGTGCTCACCAAGATGGGTGCCGACCTGAACAAGGTGCGCCAGCAGGTCATCCAGCTGCTGAGCGGGTACCAGGGCAAGGAGCCGGTCTCCGCGGGCGGTCCCCAGGAGGGCCAGCCCGCAGGCTCCGCCGTGCTCGACCAGTTCGGCCGGAACCTCACCCAGGCCGCGCGCGAGGGCAAGCTCGACCCGGTCATCGGGCGCACGCAGGAGATCGAGCGGGTCATGCAGGTGCTGTCCCGCCGCACCAAGAACAACCCGGTGCTGATCGGCGAGCCCGGCGTCGGCAAGACGGCCGTCGTCGAGGGCCTCGCGCAGGACATCGTCAAGGGCGACGTCCCCGAGACGCTCAAGGACAAGCAGCTCTACACGCTGGACCTGGGCGCCCTGGTGGCCGGCTCGCGCTACCGCGGTGACTTCGAGGAGCGCCTGAAGAAGGTGCTCAAGGAGATTCGCACGCGCGGCGACATCATCCTGTTCATCGACGAGATCCACACCCTCGTGGGTGCGGGTGCCGCCGAGGGTGCCATCGACGCGGCCTCGATCCTCAAGCCCATGCTGGCTCGCGGTGAGCTGCAGACGATCGGTGCCACGACGCTCGACGAGTACCGCAAGTACGTCGAGAAGGACCCGGCCCTGGAGCGCCGCTTCCAGCCGATCCAGGTCTCGGAGCCGTCGCTCGAGCACGCCATCGAGATCCTCAAGGGTCTGCGCGACCGCTACGAGGCGCACCACCGCGTGTCCATCACGGACTCCGCGCTGGTCTCCGCCGCGACCCTGGCGGACCGGTACATCAACGACCGGTTCCTCCCGGACAAGGCGATCGACCTGATCGACGAGGCGGGCGCCCGCCTGCGCATCCGTCGCATGACGGCGCCGCCGGAGCTCAAGGAGCTCGACGAGTCCATCGCCGAGGCGCGCCGCGAGAAGGAGTCGGCGATCGACGAGCAGGACTTCGAGAAGGCCGCGGGCCTGCGTGACAAGGAGAAGCAGCTCACGCAGCTCCGTGCCGACAAGGAGAAGGCCTGGAAGTCGGGCGACCTCGACACGGTCGCGGAGGTCGACGACGAGCTGATCGCCGAGGTGCTGGCGATGTCCACGGGCATCCCGGTCGTCAAGCTCACCGAGGAGGAGTCCAGCAGGCTGCTCAACATGGAGGAGGAGCTGCACAAGCGCGTCGTCGGCCAGGAGGCCGCGATCAAGGCGCTGTCGCAGGCGATCCGCCGTACGCGTGCCGGCCTCAAGGACCCGAAGCGGCCTGGTGGCTCGTTCATCTTCGCCGGCCCCACGGGTGTCGGCAAGACCGAGCTGGCCAAGGCGCTCGCCGAGTTCCTGTTCGGGGACGAGGACGCGCTCATCCAGCTCGACATGTCCGAGTTCTCGGAGAAGCACACGGTCTCGCGGCTGTTCGGCTCGCCCCCTGGCTACGTCGGCTACGACGAGGGTGGCCAGCTCACCGAGAAGGTGCGCCGCAAGCCGTTCTCCGTCGTCCTGTTCGACGAGGTGGAGAAGGCGCACGCCGACATCTTCAACTCGCTGCTCCAGGTGCTCGAGGACGGTCGCCTCACCGACTCGCAGGGTCGGGTGGTCGACTTCAAGAACACGGTGATCATCATGACCACCAACCTCGGCACGCGGGACATCGCCAAGGGCGTCCAGACCGGCTTCAACTCCGGCGGCGACCTGGTGACCTCGTACGAGCGGATGAAGGCGAAGGTCAACGAGGAGCTCAAGCAGCACTTCCGGCCCGAGTTCCTCAACCGCGTCGACGACACGGTCGTCTTCCCGCAGCTCTCGCAGGAGGAGATCATCCAGATCGTCGACCTGGAGATCGCCAAGCTCGACCGTCGTCTGCACGACCGGGACATGGGCATCGAGCTCACCCCGGCCGCCAAGACGCTGCTGGCCGAGAAGGGCTACGACCCGGTGCTCGGCGCCCGTCCGCTCAAGAGGGCGATCCAGCGGGAGATCGAGGACACGCTGTCCGAGAAGATCCTGTTCGGCGACCTCACGGCGGGGCAGCTGGTGATCGTGGACGGCGAGGGCGAGGGCATCCTCGGCGAGTTCACGTTCCGTGGCGTGCAGCGCGACGAGCGCCGCCGCCCCACCACGGCGGAGCCGCAGTCGGTGCCCGCGGGCGCCGGCCTGGCGCCGCGCGACCTGCCGCCGTCGGGCCAGATGGCGGCCGGCGGGGCGTGACCCCGGCCAGGCCCTGACACGAGGCCCGGTCACCCTGCGGGGTGGCCGGGCCTTCGTCATGCGCGGGGGACCGGCGCCCCGGCGCTCGGCATCCCGGCGCCCGGCACCGTGAGGCCGGCCGGGAGCAGGGCGGGCAGCGTGTCGCGGAGGGCACGGACCCGCTCCGTGCGGGCAGCGCCGCGCAGCCGCTCCACGGGCGCCGTCACGCTGACCGCTGCCACGGCACGGCCCGCTCGCACCAGCGGGACCGCGATGCACGCGATGCCCGGCTCGTTCTCCTCGGTCTCGCCCGCGACGCCGCTCCGCCGGGCCTCCGCCAGCACCTCGCGGAGCCGCGCGAGAGGCACGTCCCCCGCGACCCGTTCCAGCGCCGCCTCGTCCAGCTCCTGCACCGAGAGCAGCGCCCGGCCGAGCGCCGTCGTCGCGGCGGGGCGCCGCCGTCCGACCGCCGACCACACGCGCACCGCGCGCTGCGGCTCGACCTTGTCGAGGTAGACCACCTCGCGTCCGGCGAGCACGCCGAGATGCACCAGCTCGTCCACCGCCTCGCTGAGCGCGGTGAGCGCCGGGTGGAGCAGGGCGGGCAGGTTCTCCTCGGCCAGGTAGGCGTTGCTCAGCGCGAGGGCGGAGGGGCCGAGCCGGTACGCGCCGTCGGCGGTCTGCTCGGCGTAGCCGCGGTGCCGCAGGGCCGCGAGCGTGCGGTGCAGCGTCGGCTTGGAGACGCCGACGGCCTCGGCCAGCGTGCCGAGCGGCGCACCGGCGGCGCCGAAGCTCGCGAGCGCGTCGAGCGCCAGCAGCGCCTTGTCGACGCTGCCGAGCGGGCTGGCTTCCATGGGGCTCCTCACGTAGCATCGTTCCGCAGTGAACAACTGGCGTTCACCATAGCGAAACGGAGCCTCTATGTCATCCCCGGACACCCCCGTCCTCGAGGCGCTCGCCGCGCACCGGCTCGTGCCGGTCGTCGTGGTCGACGGTGCCGACGAGGGCGCCCGCCTGGCCGACGCGCTCGTCGCGGGCGGACTGCCCGTCGCCGAGATCACGCTGCGCCTGGCAGGCGGCGTCGACGCCATCCGCGCGGTGGCGAAGAACCAGCCCGACGTCGTGATCGGCGCGGGCACCGTGACGACGGCGGAGCAGGTGGACGACGTCGTCGCCGCCGGTGCGCGCTACATCGTCTCGCCCGGGCTGTCCGCCGCCGTCGTGCGCCGGGCGCAGGAGCACGGCGTGCCCGTGCTGCCGGGCGTCGCGACGCCGTCGGAGATCATGGCGGCCCTCGACCTGGGCCTCGACACCGTGAAGCTGTTCCCCGCCGCCGTCGTCGGCGGGCCTGCCGCGATCAAGGCGTTCTCCGCGCCGTTCCCCGGCGTGCGGTTCGTGCCGACGGGCGGCGTCAGCGCCGCCAACCTCGGCGACTACCTCGGCCTGGACCCGGTCCTCGCGGTCGGCGGGTCGTGGATGGTCGGGCGCTCGCTCGTCACGGGCGGCGACTGGGCCGAGATCACCCGCCGCACGAGCGAGGCGGTCGCCCTCGCCCGCACGATCGACCAGGAGAGCACCCGATGAGCACCTCCCTCACCGTCCGTCCCGCCGCCGAGACCGCCTATGACGCCGTCGCGCTGGGCGAGGTCATGCTCCGCCTCGACCCGGGCGACCGCCGCGTGCGTACCGCGCGCCGGTTCGACGTCTGGGAAGGCGGCGGCGAGTACAACGTCGCCCGCGGCCTGCGGCGCTGCTTCGGCCTGCGCGGCGCGATCGTCACCGCGCTCGCCGACAACGAGATCGGCCGGCTCGTCGAGGACTTCATGCTCACCGGCGGCCTCGACACGCAGTACGTGCGGTGGGTGCCCTACGACGGCATCGGCCGCACCGTGCGCAACGGCCTCAACTTCACCGAGCGCGGGTTCGGCGTGCGTGGCGCGGTGGGCGTGAGCGACCGCGGCAACACCGCGGTCTCCCAGATGCGGCCCGACGACGTGGACTGGGACGCGCTGTTCTCCCGTGGCGTGCGCTGGCTGCACACCGGCGGCATCTTCGCGGCCCTCTCGGAGTCGACGGCCGACGTCGCCGAGGCGGCCATGGCCGCGGCCCGCCGGCACGGCACGATCGTCTCCTACGACCTCAACTACCGGCCCTCGCTGTGGAAGGGCATCGGCGGCGAGGAGCGGGCGCGCGAGGTCAACCGGCGTCTGGCGCAGCACGTCGACGTCATGATCGGCAACGAGGAGGACTTCACGGCCTCGCTCGGCTTCGAGGTCGAGGGCGTCGACGAGAACCTCACCGACCTGGACACCGGGGCGTTCCGCGCGATGATCGAGACAGCGTCGGAGGCCTACCCGAACTTCCAGGTGATCGCGACGACGCTGCGCGGCGTGCGCTCGGCGTCCCGCAACGACTGGGGCGCGATCGCCTGGTCGCGTGCCGAGGGCTTCGCCGAGGCGACCCACCGGGCCGATCTCGAGATCTTCGACCGTGTGGGCGGCGGCGACTCCTTCGCCTCCGGCCTGGCGTACGGACTCATGGAGCTGGACACGCTCCAGCAGGCCGTCGAGTACGGCGCGGCGCACGGCGCGCTCGCCATGACGACGCCCGGCGACACCACCATGGTGACGCTCCCGGAGGTCGCCAAGCTCGCGGGCGGCGGGAGCGCGCGCGTGCAGCGCTGATCACGCCGCCGACCAGCGCAGACGGGTCGTTCGGTGCAAGGATTGGCCGCATGTCCCAGAGCATCCTGTTCATCGGCGGAAGCGGAATCATCAGTCATGCCTCGGTGGCCCGGGCCGCACGGCTCGGCCACCGGGTGACGGTGCTCAACCGGGGCAGATCGGCCACGCGTCCGCTCTCGGACGAGGTCGAGACGCTGGTCGCCGACGCGAACGACCCCGAGGCCGTCGCGGCGGCGCTCGGCGCCCGCGAGTTCGACGTCGTCGCCCAGTTCCGCGCGTTCACACCGGAGCACGTGGCGCGCGACGTGGCGCAGTTCTCGGGCCGCACGGGGCAGTACGTGTTCATCTCGTCGGCCTCGGCGTACCAGACGCCGCCCGCGCGCCTGCCCGTGCGGGAGTCGACGCCGCTGCGCAACCCGTTCTGGCAGTACTCCCGCGACAAGATCGCGTGCGAGGACCTGCTGGTCCGCGAGTACCGGGACAACGGCTTCCCGATGACGATCGTGCGCCCGTCGCACACCTACGACCGCACGCTGCTGCCGACGTCGGGCGGCTGGACGGACGTGGCGCGCCTGCGCGCGGGGCGCCCCGTCGTCGTCCACGGCGACGGCACGTCCCTGTGGACGCTCACGCACACCGAGGACTTCGCGGTGGGCTTCGTGGGGCTGCTGGGCCACCCGCTGGCGATCGGCGAGTCGTTCCACATCACCGGCACCCACGCCCCCACGTGGGACCAGATCTACACGTGGCTGGCCGAGGCGGCCGGCGTGCGGACGCCGGAGCTCGTGCACGTGGCCTCGGAGACGATCGGGCGCGTGCTGCCGGAGATCGGCCCGGGGCTCGTGGGTGACAAGGCGCACTCGATGGTCTTCGACATCTCGAAGGTGCGCTCGCTCGTGCCCGAGTTCGGCACGACCATCACCTACGACATCGGTGCGCAGGAGCAGGTCGCGTGGTTCGACGCCCACCCGGAGGCCCAGGTGGTGGACACCGAGCTCGACGCGGCGTTCGACCGCCTCGTCGCGCACGCGCGCTCGCTCTGACGCTGGGTGACTACCTCGCCGGGTGACTACCTCGCCGGGTGACTACCTCGGGGTGGGGGGTGGGGGTGCTGTGGACTCGCGGGTCACGAGCTCCGTCGCGAGGTTGAGGCGGCGGACCTTCGGCGACCTGCCGTGCGCCATGTCGAGCAGGATCTCGGTGGCGGCCGCTCCCATCTCGCGGAGCGGCTGCCGCACCGTCGTCAGCGGCGGCCCGACCCAGGAGGCCAGCGGCAGGTCGTCGTAGCCGACGACCGACAGGTCCTCCGGCACGCGCAGCCCGAGCTGGTGCGCGGCGCGCAGCAGGCCGAGGGCCTGCATGTCGGAGCCCGCGAAGACCGCCGTGGGCCGGTCGGGCAACGACAGCAGCTCGAGGCCGTGCCGGAACCCGGCCTCCACGTAGAAGTTGCCCTTGCGCAGGAGCGCGGGGTCGACGGGGACGCCTGCCTCCTCGTGCGCCGAGCGGTAGCCGTCCACCCGGGCCCGGCTGCACAGCATGTCCCAGGGCCCGGCGATGACCGCGATGCGGCGGTGGCCGAGGCCGAGGAGGTGCCGCGTGGCCTGGAGCCCGCCGTTCCAGTTGTCCGAGCCGACGGAGGCGACGTCGGCGGGCGGTTCGCCGTCGGTGTCGATCACCACGTAGGGGATCCCCCGCCGGTCGAGCTGCTGGTGCTGGCCCTCGGAGAGGTTGGCCGCCACGAGCAGCACCCCCAGGGGCGGCCGGGCGATGGTGGTGTCGAGCCACCGGGCGGGCGGGCGGTGCACCCCGCCGAGCTCCGAGAGGATCACGCTGGTGCCGGACTCCGCGGCGGCGGGCTCGACGCCGCGGATGATCTCCATGGACCACTCGGAGCCGAGCCGGTGGAAGACGAGGTCGATGAGGCCGGTGCCGGCGGGCGCGGCGGCCTGGCGCCGCCGCCGGTACTGGTGCTTCTCCAGCGCTGCCTCGACCCGGTCGCGGGTCGCCGGCGCCACGTCGGCGCGGCCGTTGAGCACCTTGGAGACCGTCGGCACCGACAGGCCGAGCTCGTTCGCGATCGACGCGATGGTGGGGCCTGGCCGCGTGCCGGTCATTCCGTAACGCCTTTCGGAACCGTGGTCGAAAGTTTCTCTGGGCCGAAGGTACACCAGCCCGCGGCGCTTCTGATGACAAATCAGCCGTGATCACATCGTGACAGACGTGATTCTGAACGAGCCTTGACGGCCTCGCGACCGTCGCCCTAATGTCCCAGCCAAGAACTGTCGGTAAAGACACCGATAGTTTCGAAAACGTTCCACGACGACGTGGCGCCCTCTCCGGAGGGCCCGGCACGGCGCGGTGACCGGAGGACTTGATGACACAAGGCACGGGGACGGTCGACGTCGCCCCGCGGACGGGCGGTGCGCCGAGCGGCGCTGCGGGCGCCGTCGGCGCGGGGCCCGGACCGCAGCAGCTCCGGCGCAACGACA
This sequence comes from Promicromonospora citrea, assembly GCF_013004695.1. Taxonomy (GTDB): domain Bacteria; phylum Actinomycetota; class Actinomycetes; order Actinomycetales; family Cellulomonadaceae; genus Promicromonospora; species Promicromonospora citrea. Next base: position 29,651 of record NZ_JABEMG010000031.1, on the reverse strand, counting down.
CGTGGCGTGTGTCCCTGCGCCGGCACTGGCGCCTGTACACGTTCGTGATCCTGCCGGTGCTCTTCCTCCTGGTGTTCCGCTACGTGCCCATGATCGGGAACGTGATCGCCTTCCGGCGGTACCGCCCCGGCGGCTCGATGTTCGGCGACGAGTGGGTCGGCTTCTACTACTTCCAGATGTTCATCCAGAGCAAGCCGTTCTGGGACGTCTTCTGGAACACCGTGATCCTCGGCGGCCTCACCCTGCTGGTCTGCTTCCCGCTGCCGATCATCCTCGCGCTGCTGCTCAACGAGCTGCGGTCGCGGACGTTCAAGCGCGTGGTGCAGACCATCACCTACCTGCCGCACTTCATGTCGATCGTGATCGTCGCGGGGATGGTCTTCCAGCTCACCGCCATCAACGGGTCGGTCAACCAGCTCATCGAGGCGTTCGGCGGTGAGGCGATCCCGTTCATGCAGCGCGCGGACTGGTTCCGGCCCATCTACCTGACGTCGGAGGTGTGGCAGACCGTCGGCTGGGGCACCATCCTCTACCTCGCCGCCCTGACCACGATCGACGACCAGCTCTACGAGGCGGCACGGATCGACGGCGCGAACCGGTGGCAGCAGACCTGGCACATCACGCTCCCGGGCATCCGGCCGACGATGATGGTGCTGCTCATCCTCAACATCGGCACCTTCATGGCCGTCGGGTTCGAGAAGGTCCTCCTGCTCTACAACCCCCTCACGTACGACACGGCCGACGTGCTGTCCACGTACCTCTACCGGGTCGGCATCGGGGAGGGCGGCAACTACTCGTTCGCCGCCGCGATCGGCCTGTTCGAGGCGCTGATCGGCGTGGCACTGGTCGTGACGGCCAACCAGATCTCGAAGCGAGCGGTGGGAGCCTCCCTGTGGTGACGACGAACACTCCTGACATCACGGCGGTCCGCACCACCACGACGACGGTCAGGGACACGCCGGGCTACCGGGCGTTCCGGATCGCCAACGCGTTCCTGCTGGTGGTCATCACGTTCCTCACGCTCTACCCCTTCCTCAACATGGTGGCGAAGGCGTTCAGCTCGCAGGCCTACATCGCCGCCGGGGAGGTCAACCTGTGGCCGCGGGGGTTCAACCTCACGACCTTCGCGAGCGTGATGGGTGACTCGATCTTCTGGGTCAACTACCGGAACACGGTCGTGTACACGCTCCTCGCCACGCTCATCGCGATGGCGCTCACCACGACCTTCGCGTACGCGCTGTCCAAGCCCTATCTGAAGGGCCGCGGCGTCCTGGTCGGCCTGGCCATGGTGACCATGCTGTACGCGGGCGGCCTGATCCCGAACTACCTGCTCATCGACGCCCTGGGCTTCAAGAACACGATCTGGGCGATCGTGGTGCCCGGCGCGATCAACGTCTTCAACCTGCTGGTCATGAAGTCGTTCTTCGACAACTTCCCCCGGGAGCTCGAGGAGGCCGCCGAGATCGACGGCATGTCGCAGTACGGCGTGTTCTTCCGCATCGTGCTGCCGCTGTCGAAGGCGGTCATCGCGACGATGACCCTCTTCTACGCGGTCCAGTTCTGGAACTCGTGGTTCCAGGCGTACCTGTACCTGAACGACCGCGACATGTACCCGGTCACCCTCTACCTGCGCAACCTGCTCGCCGCGGCCACGTCCACCACCGACCTCGGCAGCGACACCGTGCAGATCCAGGCGAACGTCCAGTCCGTGGCGATGCTGCTCACGGTCCTGCCGATCGTCTGCGTGTACCCGTTCATCCAGAAGTACTTCGTGTCCGGCGTGATGCTCGGCTCCGTCAAGGGCTGACCGCCACGCACGACCACCACCCGCCCCCGTCCCGACCGTCAGAGGCGACGGCGTTCACACCCTGAAGGAGAACCATGAGGATCACCCCGAGGAGGGCTGCCGCGGGCCTCGCGGCGTCGGCCCTGGTCGTCACGCTCACCGCGTGCTCGACCAGCGGCGGCGGCGCGGAGGAGTCCGGCGAGATCGACATGGAGTCGCAGGTCGGCTACATGGAGGACTTCGAGGTCGGCACCACGTTCAAGGCGACGGAGCCGGTCGAGTTCAGCCTCCTGTACCGCGACCACCCCGACTACCCGTTCAAGGACGACTGGCCGATCGTCGAGCACCTCAAGAACAACCAGAACGTCGAGTTCGAGTACGTCAACGTGCCGCTCGCGGACCTGGCCACGCGCCGCTCGGTGCTCATCAGCTCGGGTGACGGTCCCGACATCATGCCCTCCATCTACGCCGGCGAGGAGGCGCAGTTCCGCAACGCGCTGCTCCCGATCTCCGACTACGTCCAGTACATGCCGAACTTCCAGGACAAGATCGAGAAGTGGGGCCTGCAGGCCGAGGTCGACCAGCTCCGGCAGGAGGACGGCAAGTTCTACCTCCTGCCCGGCATCCACGAGATCGCGAAGCCGCAGTACTCCATCGCCGTCCGTGCCGACCTCTGGGAGAAGGCGGGCATCACGGAGGACCCCGAGACCTGGGACGAGTTCAAGGAGCAGCTCGAGGCCGTCAAGGAGGCCAACCCGGACATCGACTACCCGTTCAGCGACAAGTGGTCGATCAACAGCCCGATGGAGCAGACCCTCAACGCCGCGGCACCCAACTTCGGCACGACGGCGGGCACCGGCTTCATCAACGGCCTGTGGTGGGACGAGGAGGCCGGTGAGTTCACCTACGCCGGCGCCTCGGACGGCTACCGCGACCTCGTCACGTACTTCGCCTCCCTCGTCGAGGACGGCCTGATGGACCCCGAGTCCGTCACCCAGGAGATGGAGCAGGGCGAGCAGAAGTTCGCGTCCGGCCGCGTCGCCGCCATCAGCTCGAACGACCAGGAGCTCGTGAAGTACCGCGACAACTTCGAGCAGCTCGGCACCAAGGAGGCCGAGGTGCACCAGATCGTCGTGCCGGCCGGTCCGTACGGCAGCTACCTGGTCGCGGGCTCGCGCCGCGAGTCGGGCATCGTGTTCGGCGCCGAGGCGGCGAAGGACGACGACTTCCTGGCGATGCTGCAGTTCGTCGACTGGCTGTACTACTCGGACGAGGGCCTGGAGTTCTCCAAGTGGGGCGTCGAGGGCGAGACGTTCGAGTGGGAGGGCGACAAGCGCGTCCTCAAGGACGACATCGACGTCAACGGCCTCAACCCCGGCGCGCCCAAGGAGCTCCGCAAGGACTTCGGCTACCACAACGGCGTCTGGATGCTGGCCCACGGTTCGACCGAGGAGCTGGACAAGTCGATGCTGCGCGACGAGGTCGTCGAGTTCCTCGACGGGATGAACCAGAAGGAGGAGCTGCCCCTGCCGCCCGCGATCACGTACGACGAGATGCAGCAGGAGCAGGCCACGCTCTACCAGACGAACCTGCAGGACATCGTCTACCAGAACACCGCGCAGTTCATCGTCGGTGACCGGCCGCTCAGCGAGTGGGACGACTACGTCGCCGAGCTCGAGGCGGCGGGCATGGCCGACTACGTCGAGCTCGCCAACAGCGCCGTCGCCGGCGAGTGACACCAGCGGCCCACCGCTGAGCCAGGTGTGCGACCCTCGACGGGTCGCACACCTGGTGGCGTCCCGGGACATCCACCCCACCGAACACCAAGGAGACACGTGCCCCGCACCATCGTGCCGACCGAGCCCGCCGGAACCCTCAGCGACGCCTGGCGCACCTGCGTCGGGACCGGCCGGTTCAACCTCGCGCTCCGCCGCGACTACCAGGACTCGCTGGCCCTGGCGCAGCGCGACATCGGCTTTCGGTACATCAGGGGGCACGGCATCCTGCACGACGACGTCGCCGTGCACCGCCCGTACGACGCCGCCGGCCACCGGGGCACCGCGTACGTCTTCACCTACGTCGACCAGGTGATCGACGCCTACCTGGAGATCGGCATCAAGCCGTTCCTCGAGCTCGGCTTCATGCCGAGCGCCCTGGCCTCCGGCGACCAGACCGTGTTCTGGTGGCACGGCAACGTCACGCCGCCGCGGGACCACGCCGAGTGGGCCCAGCTCGTGCAGGCGCTGCTGCGCCACCTGATCGACCGGTACGGCCTCGACGAGGTGCGCACCTGGCCGGTCGAGGTGTGGAACGAGCCCAACCTCGACATCTTCTGGAAGGACGCCGACCAGGAGGCGTACTTCCGCCTCTACGAGGCGTCCGTGCTCGCCGTCAAGGAGGTCGACGCCGAGCTCCAGGTCGGCGGCCCGGCGATCTCGCCCGGCGCCGACGACTGGTGGAAGCCCTTCGCGGACTTCGTCACCGCCCGCGACCTGCCCGCCGACTTCCTCTCCGTGCACGCGTACAGCTCGGGCCCCGCCCAGCACGTGCCGTTCGGCGTCTACCAGACCCTGCGGGCGCCGCAGAACCTGCTCGACCAGTTCGCCCGCCCGCGCGAGATCCTCGCCGGCACGGTGCTCGCGGACCGGCCGCTGCACATCACCGAGTTCAACACGAGCTACCGGCCGGACAACCCCGTGCACGACACGGCCTACAACGCGGCCTACCTCGCCCCGGTCCTCGCGAACGGCGGCACGCACGCCGACTCGTTCTCCTACTGGACGTTCTCCGACGTGTTCGAGGAGAACGGCGTCCCGGCGTCGTTCTTCCACGGCGGGTTCGGCATGCTGGCGTACCGCCAGGTGCGCAAGCCGACGTACCACCTGTACGCGTTCATGGCGCGGATGGGCCAGGAGGTGCTGGCGCGCGGCGACGACCACCTGGTCACGCGGCACGCCGGCACGGGACAGGTCACGGTCCTGGCCTGGCAGCCCGTCGGCGGCTCGGAGAGCCCCGAGGAGCCCGACCGGCACGAGGTGCGCCTGAGCATCCCTGCGCCGACCGGCGGCCGGGTGTTCGCCATGCGGCACGACGTCGACGAGACCGCGGGCAACGCCTGGGCCGCCTGGCGCGAGATGGGACGCCCCGCGTCGCCGTCGGCCTGGCAGCTGGACGCGCTGCACGAGGCGAGCGAGCCCGCCCGGCGCGCGTTCTCGCTGCCTGTCGCACCGGGGGCCGACGGCGGGCGGGTGGACCTCGACCTGACGCTCGGCCGGCACGGCGTGACCCTGGTGACCCTCGACCCCGTGCGGGACGAGACGCCGCCGTGGGTCGACGACGCGCGGATCGTGGCGCGTGACTGAGCGCAGGGAGTACGGCGACGGCCCGCTGGGGCGGGGTGCGAGCGCGGTCTACTGGTACCTCGTGGTCGAGCTGCTGCTCGTGCTGACCTCCTTGCCGGGCCTGCTCGCGCTGACGCTGCTCGACCGCTCGGTCACCAACGCGCCGCTCGTCGTGCTCTGCCTCCTCCCGCTGGGTCCCGCCGCGTCGGCGGGGCTCTACGCGCTCCGCGGGCGGGCGAAGGCCGACGCGCTGACGCCCGCCGCGTCGTTCTGGCGCGGGTACCGCCAGAACTGGGCCGACGCCCTGCGGGTCTGGGCTCCCGCGCTCGTGGTGCTCGGCATCGTCGCCGTCTCCCTCGGCGGCCTGCGCGCGGCGGGGGTGCCCGGGTGGTTCGCCCCCGCGCTCGTGGTGATCGGCGTCGGTGTGCTGCTCTGGCTGGTGAACGCGCTGGTCATCGTCTCGTTCTTCGGCTTCCGGACGCGGGACGCGGCGCGGCTGGCCGCCTACTACCTCGCGGCCCGCCCGCTGGTCACGCTGGGGTCGCTCTCCCTCCTCGTGCTCGCGGCGGGCATGGTCGTGCTCGTGACCGAGGTGGTGTTCGGCCTGCTCGCGGTCGTCTGGCTCGCGCTCGTGCTGCGCAACGCCACCGCCGTGCTGACCGACGTCGAGGTGCGGTTCACGGCCTCCGCGTAACCGCATGCAGCGTTGTCCGGAACGTTGCACCTGCGCCACAGTGTGCCCATGGTGATCAAGCAGGGGGACCCGGCACGGCTCACCTACCGCTACCTCCGGGTGGCGATCGTGGCCGTCGTGCTCGTGCTGTTCGTGTCGCTCGCGCTGCAGATCGTGGCCGACCACGGGCGCCTCGCGTCGGGCGAGGAGTGGTGGCACGCGTCGATCAGTGCCTACTTCTACTCGCCGGTCCAGAGCATCTTCGTCAGCTCCCTCGTCGGCATCGGCACCTGCCTCGTGGCCATCAAGGGCCGCCGCGGCGCCGAGGAGGTGCTGCTCAACTTCGCGGGCATGCTCGCGCTCCTCGTCGCGCTCGTCCCGACGCCGCTCGCGGCCGACATGTGCACGGCCGAGCCGTACTGCGTCGACGTGCCGGAGCGGATCGCCAACAACGTCGGCACGCTGCTGATCGTCGGCGGCCTCGTGCTCGCCCTCGCGACCTGGCCCCGGCGGCGCGACCTGCTGACCGCGCACGGCCTCGACCTGTGGCTCACCTGGTTCGCGTGGGCGGCCACCGGCGTGTGGCTGCTGGCGTCGCCCGAGACGTTCCGCTCGGTCGCGCACTACCTCGCCGCCGTCCTGCTCTTCGCATGCCTCGTGGCGGTCGCGTGGATCAACGGCTCGGACCGGGCCGTGACCGTCCAGGCGCTCGAGCGGCTGCGCGGCATGTCCGCCGTGGCCTACCGGGTCTGGTACCGGTGGATCGCCGTCGTCATGGCGACGGTGCTCGTCGTGGGCCTGACCACCATGGTGGTGCTCGACCGGTGGTTCCCCGCGGTGTTCCCGCAGACGCTGTTCGTCGTCGAGACCGTGCTCATGCTGGTCTTCGCGCTGTTCTGGGTGCTGCAGACCATCCAGTTCTGGGACGTGGGGCTGCCGGCGCGGGCGCGAGAGGCGCCCGCTGCGGCGTGACGGCCCTCAGGGCCGCGAGGTGGCAGCGCTGGGCGCCGGGGCGCGCTGAGATCGGTCCCCTGCAGGGCCTGCTCCGACGTGGTCGGTCCTTTGTCGCGAGATCGGCACGTCGGCCTGCCGATCTCGCGACAAAGGACCGATGCCGCGGGCCCGCGCGGCGCAGGGTGCCGAACTCGGCAGCGGCCGTGTCAGTAGATCGTGCGGCCCCGCTCGTCGGGGATGCCGGACTTGCGCAGGAAGTAGGTGTTGACCTGGTCGCGCCACTCGGTCGCGCTGCGGAGCTGCTCGGCGAGCCGCTCGGCCACGCGCTCCGCGAGCCGCTCGTCCACCAGGGGCGACACCGCCGACCATGCCTCGATCATGCGCTCGACCCGCTCGACGCCCTCGAAGTGGGTGTCGTAGACGTGCTGGATCACGGTGCTGCCGCTGTGCAGCACGTGCGTGTAGGGCACGTGGTGGAAGAAGAGCAGCAGCTCGTCGGGGCACGTCTCGACGGACTCGTAGACCTCGCGCCACGGCGAGGGGTACTGGCCCGCGTACCCCGTGCCCGTCCGCGTCGTGCGGTCGACGCCGATGCCGTCGCGGTCCGCGAAGTGATAGGTGCCCCACGGCGTGTACTCGTAGCCGTCGACGTCAGGGCCGTAGTGGTGGCCGGGGCGCACCATGAAGCCGACGCCGAGCGGGGTCGTGTACTGCTCGTACGTCTCCCACGACCGGTCGAGCACGGCGTGCAGGGCCGCGCGGACGGCGTCGGGTGCGCCCGGGAACGTGAGCCCCGCCCACTCGTCGAGCAGGGCCGACGGGTCGAGACCCGGGTCCCAGCACAGCCGCCCGTAGGCGTACAGGTTCGCCTGCGCGAACGGGTGACCGGTCCAGAACTCGTCGTCGCCCGTGTTCGAGACGGCCGCGAAGCCGCCGGCCGGCTTGCGCCACGCGCCGGTGCCCGGGTCCTCCGCGGCCTTGCCACGGCCCGTCGCCAGGTCGGCGACGGTGGGCGAGTCGTCGGCCGCGGCGTCGCCGGGCGCCGCCCAGAACCGGAAGCCGAGGATCTCGCTCCACTGCGGGCCGAGGTAGACGGCGTGCCGCTGCTGACCCGTGTACTCCTGCGTCACCTGGAGCTCGAGCGCGATGCGCGTGCGCGGCATCGCCGCGAGCACGGGCGACACCGGCTCGCGCACCTGGAAGTCCATCGGGCCGTACTTGACCTGCACGACCACGTTGTCGGCGAAGGCGCCGTCGAGCGGGCGGAAGTGGTCGTACGCGGCACGGGCGCGGTCGGTGGACCGGTCGCGCCAGTCCTGCCGGTGGTCGTAGACGAACGCACGCCAGTGGACCAGCCCGTCGTACGGCGCGACGGCGGCGGCGAGCATGTTCGCGCCGTCGGCGTGCGTGCGGCCGTACGCGAACGGGCCGGGCTGCCCCTCGGAGTCGGCCTTGACGACGAACCCGCCGAAGTCGGGGATCGCGGTCCAGACCCGGGCCGCGGCGCGGACCCACCAGTGGGCGACGTCGGCGTCGAGCGGGTCGGACGTGGCCAGGCCGCCGAGCAGGATCGGCGACGCGAACGACACCGCGAGGTGCACCCGGATGCCCCACCGCCGGAACACGGCGGCCACGCGCGCGACCTCGGGGAGGTCGTCGGTGAGCAGCAACGCCTCGCGCGCGTGCACGTTGACGTTGTTGATCGCCACCCGGTTGATGCCGACGGCGGCCAGGAGGCGCGCGTACCGCTCGAGCCGGGAGAGGTCCGCCCGGACGGCGCCGTCGTCGTAGAAGAGCGAGCCACCCGCGTAGCCGCGCTCGACCTGGCCCATCACCGGGTGCACCGCGACGTTGTCCCAGTGGTCGAGCATGCGCAGGCCCGTGGCGGGTGCGTGCGTCTCGTCGGCGTCGGGGCCGTCGAACGCCGCCTCGCCGAGGCGCACCACGTGGAACAGGCCGTGCAGCAGCCCGGCGTCGCACGGCGCCTGCACGACGACGGCGCCCCCCTCGCGCGTGAACCGGAAGCTCTCGTCGACGTCGGCGCCGGGCTCGGTCGGGCCGGGCTCGGTCAGGCCGGGCGGGGTCAGGGTGAGCACGAGCTCGGCGTCGGCCACACCGTCGCCGACCTCGAGGCGGGAGAACGAGCCGCCGAACCGGGCGGTGGCCGCGGCCACCTCCTCGGCGACGGTCCCGGCGAGCGCGCCGTCGCCCGCCACGACGACCCGGCGGCGGCCGATCGCGGTGAACGCGTCGTCAGGCAGCCAGGCCGGGTGGGGCGTTGTGGTCATGGGTCGAGTCCCGTCCGTGGTGCGATGGATGTCCTGGTGTGCGGTGATACCGACGCTGGTTCCGACTCTGCCGCAGCGAGGCCCGGGTGGCCAGGGCCTCGCGGCGCTCGGTGTCGAGCCCGACGTTGCTCGGCTTTCGGGGCCGTCAGAGCCGAACAACGTCGGGTTGAAAGGGGGGATGCGGCTCAGGGCCGCGCGTAGGCCTGCTTCGGCAGGTGGTAGGCCAGGTCGGCGGCGGTGTCGACCGCCTCGTCGAGCTCGAGCCGGTGCTCCGCGACGAGCCGCGCGAGGTAGCCGGCGTCCACGCGGCGGGCCAGGTCGTGACGCGCGGGGATCGAGCAGAACGCACGGGTGTCGTCCACGAACCCGGACATGTTCGAGAACCCGGCGGTCTCGGTCGCGGCCTCGCGGAACCGGCGCATCGCGTCCGGCGCGTCGAGGAACCACCACGGTGCGCCGAGCCGCAGCGCGGGGTACACGCCGGCCAGCGGCGCCAGCTCGCGCGAGTACACGTCCTCGTCGATGGTGAACGCGACGAGTCGGAACGACTCCGCGTGGCCGAACGCCTCGAGCACCGGCCGCAGCCCGCGGGCGAACTCCGCCGCGACGGGGATGTCGTAGCCCTTGTCGGGGCCGAAGGCGGCCGCGACGGCAGGGTCGTGGTCGCGCAGCACGCCCGGGTGGAGCTGCATGACCAGGCCGTCCTGCGCGGACATCGCCGCCATCTGGAACAGCATGTGCGCCGAGAACGCGGCCTCCTCCTCCGTGCTGAGGCCGGCCCCGTCCGCGCCGCGCGCCTTGTCGAACAGCGCCTGCGCGACGTCGTCGGGCAGCGGGGTCGTGTCCGCGGCGAGGTGCCCGTGGTCCGTCGCCAGGCCGCCCGCCGCGACGAAGGCGGCGCGCCGCTCGCGCAGCGCGTCGAGGAACCCCGCGTACGTGTCGGTCGCGATGCCCGACGCCGCCGCGAGCCGGTCCAGGTCGTCCCGCCAGGTCGCGCGGGCCGGGTGCAGGAGGGGGTCGGGCCGGAAGGTGGGCAGCACGCGGCCGGGCAGCTCGGCCGCCAGCTTGGCGTGCTCGTCCAGCGGGCTCCACGCCGGGTCGGTGGTCGCGATGGTCTCGATCCGGAACCGGTCGAGCAGCGCGCGCGGCCGGAACGCCGGGTCGGCGATCGCGGCGGCCACCTGGTCGTACACCTCGTCGGCGGTCTCGGCCGACGGTCGCACGGTGACCCCGAAGATCTCGACGAGCTCGTGCTCGAGCCAGTACCGGGTGGGCGTGCCGCGGAAGTGCTTCCAGCCCGCGCAGAACCGGCGGAAGATCTCGCGCGGGTCCGTCTCCAGGCCCGGCGTGCCTGCCGGGCCGACGCCCAGCTCCGGCAGCCGCGCGCCCTGGGACACGAGCATGCGGGTCAGGTAGTGGTCGGGGACCACGAGGAGCTGGGCGGGGTCGGGGAACGGCTCGTCGTCGGCGAAGGCGGCGACGTCGACGTGGCCGTGCATCGACACGATCGGCAGGTCCCGGACCGCGGCGTAGATCTCGCGGGCGATCGGCCGGGTCGTCGGGTCGGCGGGCAGCGCCCGGTCGGGATGCAGCGTCCAGGTGTCGGTCACGGGTGTCCTCCTGAGGCGTCGTCGCCGGGCGGTAAGCGCTTGCGCGGTCATCGTAGGGCATCGGGCGAGATGGTTGCGAACGTTTGCAACCTTCGGGCACTATGGCGCAAACGTTCGCAGCGACGCACGGGTCACGAGGAGGTGCCATGGTCACGGTGCACGACGTCGCACGCGCCGCCGGGGTCTCGATCTCGACGGTCTCGCGTGCCCTGAGCACGCCGGAGCGCGTGGCCGCCGAGACGCGCGACCGCGTGACCCGTGCCGCCGACGAGCTCGGCTACCGCACCAACCGGGCCGCGAGCGGCCTGCGCAGGGGCCGGATGCACGCCGTCGGGCTCGTGGTGCCCGACCTGGAGAACCCCTACTTCGCGTCCGTGACCAAGGGCGTCCAGGCCAGGGCCCGCGCCGAGGGGTACGACGTGTTCGTGGCCGACTCGGACGAGGACCCGGCCGCGGAGGCCGAGCTCATCCGGGCGCTCGCCGCCCGCACGGACGGCATGGTGGTGGCCTCGCCCCGGTCCGACGACGAGAGCCTGCGCGCCGCGCTGGCCGGCGTCACCGTCGTGCTCGCGAGCCGCGAGCTCTCGCTCGGCGCCGACGGCGCGGACGAGGTGCCGTACATCGCGGTCGACGACGCGGCCGGTGTGGACCAGGTGCTCGGTCACCTGTCCGCGCTCGGGCACCGCTCGGTCGGCATCGCGGCGGGCCCGCCGACGTCGTGGTCCGGGCGGCGACGCGTCGCCGGGCTGCAGGCGGCCGCCGAGCGCTGGGGCGTGACGCTCGTGGAGCTCGGCAGCTTCCAGCCCTACTTCCAGGGCGGCGTCCAGGCCGCCGATCACGCGCTGGCGCGCGGGGTCACGGCCGTGACCGCGTTCAACGACCTCATGGCCATCGGCATCCTGGACCGGCTGCGGGACCGCGGCGTCGACGTGCCCGGCGAGATGTCGGTCGTCGGCTTCGACGACGTCCGTATGGCCGCCATGTTCTCGCCGGCCCTCACCACGGTCCACGCGCCGCTCGCCCGCCTGGGCGGGCGCGCCGTCGACCTCCTGCTCGCCCGGCTGCGCGACAGCGCACCGGCGAGCGCGCAGCTCCCCGTCGAGCTCGTCATCCGCGGGTCCTCCGGGCCCGCTCCGGCCGGCGCGGGCACCTGACGCCCGTCCTGGCACGACCCCCCTGGGCGAAGACGCCCGAGAGAGAGGAAGGCACCATGCGCACCTCGAAGAAGGCCGCCGCGCTCGTCGGCGTCGCGGCGCTCACCCTGCTCACCGCCTGTACCCCGCCCGCGCCCCCCGGCGGCGAGGGCGGCGGCGCAGCCGTCACCGACCCGGCCGCCGTGCCCGAGACCCCCTCGGAGCCCGTCACCCTCAACATCCTCGACGTCGCGGGCAACCAGCGGCTGACCGAGGGCATGGTCGAGGAGTTCGTCGAGAACAACCCCGACGTCATCGAGTCCGTGACCTGGGAGACCGGCGGCGCTCCCGACGTCACGGGCATCGTCAAGCCGCAGGTGGACAGCGGCAACCTGTCCATCGACGTCGTGTTCACCGGCAACGACGGGCTCTCGGCCGGCATCGGCCAGGACCTGTGGCTGCCGGTCGTGGACGACTACGGTGACCGGCTGACCAACCAGGAGAACTACCTGGAGCCCGCCGCGAACATGCAGGAGCTCGCCCAGGGCTACGGCGTCGTGACGACGTACTACCCGTCCGGGCCGCTGCTGCAGTACGACCCCGAGGTCGTCGGCACGCCGCCCGCCACGCCCGACGAGCTGCTGGAGTGGGCCGAGGCCAACCCCGGCAAGTTCGGCTACGCGCGCCCCGCGAACTCCGGCCCGGGCCGGACGTTCCTCATGGGCCTGCCGTACCTCCTGGGCGACGAGGACCCGACCGACCCCGAGAACGGCTGGGACAAGACCTGGGCGTACCTCAAGGAGCTCGGGCAGTACGTCGACACCTACCCGACGGGCACCGGCCAGGTCGTGACCAACATGGCCGACGGCACGTGGGCGATGGTCCCGACGACGACCGGCTGGGAGATCGCCCCGCGTGCCGAGGGCCAGCTCCCGGACACGCTCGAGGCGTCGGCGTTCGACGACTTCACGTGGGTCACCGACGCGCACTACGCCGCCATCCCCCGCGGCCAGAGCGCCGACAAGATCAGCGCGATCCTGCTCCTGCTGCAGGACATGCTCACGCCCGAGCAGAACGCCAAGGCGTACGACTCCGGCTACTTCTACCCGGGTCCCGCGGTCGACGGCGCGACGATCGACCTCGCACCGGAGGAGTCGCAGCAGGTCATCGAGGAGTACGGCCGCCCGCTGTTCGACGAGCTCATCGAGTCGCAGGACGCCGTCGTGCCGCTCGACGCGGACTCCATGGTGCAGGCCTTCGACATCTGGGACCGCGAGATCGGCGGCGGCAAGGTGGAGGAGGGGTGAGCGCGTTCGAGTCCCTCGAGCTGCGGGGCGTCGGCCGGCGCTTCGGCGGCGTGGACGCCCTCGCCGGCCTCGACCTGACCATCCGCGCGGGCGAGTTCGTCGCCCTGCTGGGCCCCTCCGGCTGCGGCAAGTCGACGGCGCTGAACTGCCTCGCCGGCCTGCTGCCGCTCACGCACGGCGAGATCCTGCTCGACGGCCGGCGCATCGACACGCTGCCGCCCGAGCGTCGCGGGTTCGGCATGGTGTTCCAGTCGTACGCGCTGTTCCCGCACCTGTCGGTCGAGAAGAACGTGGCGTTCGGCCTGCAGATGCAGGGCGTGCCGCGCGCCGAGACCGACCGGCGCGTGCGCGCGGCGATCGAGCTGGTCAAGCTCGGTGAGCACGCCAGGAAGCTGCCCGGCCAGCTCTCGGGCGGCCAGCAGCAGCGCGTCGCCATCGCGCGCGCCGTCGTGCTCGAGCCGTCGCTCGTGCTCATGGACGAGCCGCTGTCCAACCTGGACGCCAAGCTGCGCCTCGACATGCGCACCGAGATCCGGCGCCTGCACCAGTCGCTCGGGCTGACCACCATCTACGTGACGCACGACCAGGAGGAGGCGCTGTCCCTGGCCGACCGCCTCGTCGTCATGCGCGAGGGCCGCGTGCAGCAGGTCGGCACGCCCGACGAGCTCTACGAGAGCCCGACGAGCTGGTACGTCGCCGACTTCATGGGCTACCGCAACATCCTGCCCGCGACCGTCGTCTCGGCCTCGGGCGGCGAGGCCGTCGTGGAGCTGCCGGGCACGGGCGGTGCCGACGGCGTCCGGCTCACGGGCCGCGCCGTCGGCGCCCTGCGGGCAGGCGACAGCGTGCGTGTGGCCGTGCGACCGGAGGACTTCGTGGTCGCGGGACCCGGCGCCGCCGCGGACGGCGGGGCCGGCGCGATCGGCGGCGCCGTGGCCGTGGTCGAGTACCACGGGCGCGAGCACGCCGTGAGCGTGCAGGCGGGCGACGTCATGCTCCACGCGCGGTCGGCGACGCCGCCCGTCGTGGGCGGCGCGGTGCGGCTGACGGCGCCGGTCGAGCGCGTGCTCGTGTTCCCCGAGTCGCTCGACGCACCCGTGCCGCAGGAGGTGGCGGCGTGACCAGCCGCACGGGTGGCGCGCAGCGGTCCACCGCGAGCCTGCGGCACCGCCTGGCCGAGCGGGGCATCGACCCGACCCTGCTCCTCCTGGTGCCAGGGCTCGTGGTGGCGGTCGCGCTGTTCGTCTACCCGTTCTCCTACGGCATCGGGCTCACCGTCCAGCCGACGGCGGCGATGCAGGAGCAGTGGGGCGGCGGCGTGTTCGCCAACTACGTGGCGTTCTTCCGCGACCCGTTCGTGTTCGACTCCATCGGGATCACGATGCGGCTCGCGCTGCCTGCCGCGCTGTTCAACGTGCTCGCGTCGATCCCGGTCGCGATGGTGCTGCGGCACCGGTTCCGGGGCAAGCGCCTGCTCACCTCGCTGCTCGTGCTGCCGATCACGCTCGGCACCGTGCTCACCGCCCAGGGCCTGCTGATCTTCGCCGGGCGCCAGGGCTGGCTCAACCGGGCGCTGCTCCAGGCCGGGCTGATCGACGAGCCGCTGCAGCTCGTGAACAACTACCTCGGCGTGATGTTCTCGCTGGTCATCACCGGGTTCCCGTTCGCGTTCCTGCTCATCTCGTCCTACCTGTCGGGCATCGACCCGTCGCTCGAGCAGGCCGCGCGGACGCTCGGCGCCGGCTGGTGGCAGCGGTTCCGGCGGATCGTGCTGCCGCTGCTCGCGCCCGGCCTCGCCACGACGTTCGTGCTCACCTTCGTGCTCGCCTTCTCCGTGTTCCCGTCGGCGCGCCTCGTCGGTGACGCCATGGGCTCCACCCGCGTCATGTCCCTCATGGCGTTCCGGGCGTTCGGCGAGCAGAACGACTACGCGATGGCCTCCACCATCGCGCTCATGATGGGGGCGGTCGAGCTGCTCGTCGTGGTGGCCGTGCTCGGCCTCCGCTCGCTCCTGTACCGCGGGACCACGGGAGGTAAGGGCTGATGGCCGCCACTGTCGCACCGGGCGAGCGGCGTCTCGCCGCCCGCCCCTCCACCTGGCTCGTCTGGGCGGGCATGACCGCGTTCGGAGTGTTCCTGCTCGGCATCCTCGTCGCCGTGGTCGTCGACTCGTTCGGCCGCCAGTGGTTCGCCACCTGGCTGCCCGAGGGGTTCACCACCGACCGCTACGCCGAGGCCTGGGACCGGTTCTCGCTCGGCGAGGTCGTCGGCGTCACGGTCGGGGTGGCACTGCTCGTCGTCGTCATCTCCGTGCTGGTGGGCGTGCCCGCCGCGTACGTGCTGGCGCGGCGGGAGTTCCCCGGCAAGCGCGTCGTCATGCTGCTGTTCCTGCTGCCCGTGCTCATGCCGCCCATCACCTACGGCATCCCGCTCGCGACCGTCATGTACTCGTTCGGGCTCGGGCGCACGCTGACCGCCGTCGTGCTGGTCAACCTCGTGCCGTCGGTGCCGTTCGTCATCCTGACCATGACGCCGTTCATCGAGCAGATCAACCCGGCCATCGAGTCCGCCGCGCGCATGTGCGGCGCCAGGACCCGGCAGGTGTTCACGCGCGTGCTCGCACCGCTCCTCGTGCCGGGCATCCTCGCGGCAGGCATCCTGGTGCTGGTCCGGACCGTCGGGCTCTTCGAGCTGACGTTCCTCGTCTCCGGCCCCGGGTCGGACACGCTCGTCGTGGCGATCTACCGTGGCATGACGGCGGCCGGCGGCGGCGAGGCGAGGCAGCTCATCTCGGCCATGTCGGTGATCTACACCGCGACCATGCTCGCGATGCTCGTGGTGGCGCTGCGGTTCGTGAACCCGACGCAGCTCGTGGCACAGGTGAAGGAGGCACGCGATGACGACTGAGGACCACCCGCAGGACCGCCTGCACAGGGACCGCGTCCCCGAGGGCGTCGACGCGCCCGTCGCTCCGACGGCCGTCGGCATCGTCCACCTCGGCATCGGCGCGTTCCACCGGGCGCACCAGGCCGTCTACACCGAGCGCGCCGCGCTGGCCACGGGCGACACGGCGTGGGGGATCCTCGGCGTGACCCAGCGCTCCGCGACCGTGCGCGACCAGCTCCGGCCCCAGGGCGGCGTCTACACGGTGCTCACCGCGGGGGAGCGGGAGTCGTCGGTCGAGCTGATCGGGTCGGTGGTCGACGTCGCCTACCCGGCGGAGGAGACCGCGCGGGTGCTCGAGACGATCGCCGCGCCGACCACGCACGTCGTGACCCTGACCATCACCGAGAAGGGGTACGCGCGGCGGCCGGACGGGTCGCTCGACACCTCCGTCGTCGGCCCGGACCTCGAGGCGCTCGCGGGGGCCGGCGCGGCACCGGCCGTGTCGGCGATCGGCCTGCTCGTGCGCGGGCTCGCCGCGCGGGCGCCCTCCGGCGCACCTTTGACCGTGCTGACCTGCGACAACATGGTCGACAACGGTCGGGTTCTCGAGGGCCTGGTGCGGTCCGCGGTCGACGCCGCGCTGCCCGGCGCGGAGGGGGACGCCCTGCGGGAGTACCTCGGCGCGCGGGTCACGTTCCCGTGCTCGATGGTCGACCGCATCGTGCCCGCGACGACGCCCGAGCAGCGCGACGCCGTGAGCGCGCTGCTCGGGGTGCGGGACGAGGGGCTGGTGGTCGGTGAGCCGTTCGCGCAGTGGGTGATCGAGGACCGGTTCGCCGGGCCGCGCCCCGCGTGGGAGGCCGCAGGGGCGACGCTGACCAAGGACGTCGCACCCTTCGAGCAGGCCAAGCTGCGGCTGCTCAACGGCACCCACTCGCTGGTCGCCTACTCCGGGTGGATCGCGGGCCACGCCACGATCGCCGAGGCCGTGACCGACCCCGTGATCGCCGAGCGGGCGCGGCAGTACCTGTTCGAGGACGCGCTGCCGACCCTCTCCCCGCCCGACGGCCTGGACCTGCACGCGTACGGCGAGCAGATCCTCGCGCGCTTCGCCAACCCGCACACCGGGCACACGACGACGCAGGTCGCCATGGACGGCACGCAGAAGATCCCGTTCCGCTGGGGCGGCGTGCTCGCCGAGGCCCTGGCCGCCGGGCGCGAGCCGCGCGGCGTCGCCTTCGGGCTCGCGGCCTGGGCCGCCTTCGTCGGACGCCGGGTCCACACGGGCGAGGGCGTCGACGACCCGCGGGCCGATGAGCTCGCCGCGCTGGTCGATGCCGCGGAGGTGCCCGGCGGCGGCGACGGCCTGGGCGACGTCGCGGGGCTCGCCGGCGCGGAGGAGGACCTGCGCTCGCTGCTCACGCTGCCGGGGCTGCTCCCGGAGGGGGCGCCGGACGCGTTCGTCGACCTGGTGGCGGGCGAGCTGGAGTCGGTGCTGGGCTGAGCAGCCGCCGGGCTGGAGCTGTTGACCACTGGCGAGAGGCTCTGGCACGCTCGCCAGCACGTATTGAAACGGTTCATTCCGACTGTCGACGGGGACGGAGCAGCAATGAGAGTCACGATCCTGGGGGCCGGTGCGATCGCCGGGGCCCACGCCGAGGCGGTCGCCGCCCTGCCGGACCACGGGGTCGACGCCACCCTGACCCACGTCGTCGATCTCGATCCCGCGCGCGCCGAGGAGCTCGCCCGGCAGCACGGCGTCGCGGCGCACGGCACCGCGCTCGAGACCGTGCTCGCCGAGACCGACGTGCTGCACGTGTGCACGCCGCCCGGCGCACACGCCGGGGCCGCGATCGCGGCGCTGGAGGCGGGGGTGCACGTCGTCGTCGAGAAGCCCGCGACGCTCTCGCTCGCCGAGCTCGACCGGATCGCGGCGGCCGAGGCGCGGTCGACGGCCTCGTTCACGCAGGTGGTGCAGCACCGGTTCGGGCACGGCATCCGGCAGCTGCGGCGGCTGCTGGACGAGGGGGCGCTGGGGCGCGCGCTCGTCGCGACGTGCGACACGCTGTGGTTCCGGCCGCCGGAGTACTTCGAGGTGCCGTGGCGCGGCCGGTGGGACACCGAGGGTGGCGGGCCCACGATGGGGCACGGCATCCACCAGTTCGACCTGCTGCTCGCGGCTCTCGGCCCGTGGTCGGAGGTGACGGCGATGGCAGGGCGTCTCGCGCGCGCCGTCGACACGGAGGACGTGTCGATGGCCGTGGTGCGCTTCGAGAGCGGCGCGATGGCGACGGTGACCAACTCGCTGCTGTCCCCCCGTCAGACCTCCGACCTGCGGTTCGACACCGAGGCCGCCACCATCGAGCTGTCGCACCTGTACGGGTACACCGACGCCGACTGGACGTTCACGCCGGCGCCGGGCCGGGACGACGTCGCGCACCTGTGGCAGCAGGACCCGGGCGCGCTGCCCTCGGGACACCTGGCCCAGCTCGTGCCCACGTACCGGGCGCTCGCCGCCGGCGAGGCCCCGCCCGTCACGCTCGCCGACGCGCGCGGCACCCTCGAGCTGGTCGCCGCGATCTACCGCTCGGCGTTCACCGGCCGGGTGGTCCGCGCGGGGGAGATCGCCGAGGGGGACCCCTTCCACGCCTCGATGCGCGGGACGGGCCCGGCGTGGCCCGCGGTCAAGGAGGCGGCGCCTGCGCAATGACGGCCGCCGAAATTCGTGGGCAGAAAGCCTGGACAACGCTTCCCGGAGCGGTATTGTATCGATTCAGTCAGCCGCCGACGGAGTAGCCGGCGCGCCCAGCAGCACGAGCAAGGAGGCTCACGTGGTCCGCACACGCACCACTTCCAGGACCAGGACGGCCGCCGTCCAGGTCACGGCCCTCGCGGCGGCATCGGCCCTCGCGCTCTCGGCGTGCGGAGGCGGCAGCACCGCCTCGGCGGAGGCCGCCCCCGTCGCCACCGACCGGGACATCCAGCTGTCCCTCGTCTGGTGGGGCGACGACGACCGCGCGGGCCGGTACGAGGAGGCCGTCGCGCTGTTCGAGGAGAAGTACCCGAACATCGACGTCCAGACCCAGTTCCAGGCCTGGGACGACTACTGGACGGCCCGCAGCACCGAGGCGGCAGGCCAGACCCTGCCCGACGTCTTCCAGATGGACCTCGCCTACATCCATCAGTACGCGTCCAACAACCAGCTCCTCGACCTGTCGAACCAGCTCGGCGTCAACCTCGACGCCGAGGGGTACGACGACGGCCTGCTCGCCTCCGGAGCGGTCAACGACGGCCAGTACGGCATCCCGACCAGCACGAACACGCTCGGCATGATCGTGCACCACGACATCCTCGACGAGCTCGGCGTCGAGGCGCCCGAGGAGGGCCTGACCTGGGACGAGTACGACGCCTGGGTCCGCGAGGTCAGCGAGGCCGGCGCCGACGCCGAGCCGCGCGTCTACGGCGGCACCGACTACACGGGCACGCTGTGGCTGTTCATCCAGTGGCTGCTGCAGCAGGGCAAGACGGCGTTCAACGACGACGGCACGCCCGCCTTCGCCGAGGAGGACCTCGTGGCGTGGGTCGAGCGCACCCAGCCGCTGCGCGACGACGGCGTGTTCTACCCCGTCGAGCGCACCAAGCAGGTCGAGCCGCTCACCGGCCTCCAGGTCAACGAGGCCGCGACCGAGATGACCTGGGACAACATGACCGCCGGCTACTCGGCCAACGCGGGCACCGAGAACGTCGACCTGCTGCCCGTGCCGACCGGTGCCGAGGGTTCGTCGCAGTTCTGGAAGCCGTCGATGCTGCTCTCCGCGTCGTCGACCACCGAGGAGCCGGACGCGGCTGCCGCGCTCATCGACTTCCTCGTCAACGACCCGGAGGTCGGCGAGATCTTCGGCACCTCGAAGGGCGTCCCGGCCGTGGCGGAGCAGCGCGACGCCATGGGGGTCGAGGAGGGCTCGATCGACGACAAGATCGTCGGCTACGAGGACCACGTCGCCGAGCGCGTCACGGCCGAGACCCCGCTGCCCGGTGAGGGCTACGGCGTCGTCGAGGCCGAGTTCAAGCGCCTGGGCGAGGAGCTGGCCTACGGCAACATCACGGCCGAGGAGTTCGCCGACCAGTGGTTCGCGAGCGCCGAGGCGAACCTCGGCGGGGCATGACCGTGTCCGCGGCGACCGCAGAGCGCAGGAGGCCTGCCGACGTGCGGGGGGCGACGGAGACGTCGTCCCCCGCGCGGGGCGGTCGGCCGCGGCGCAACCGGGCCGACACCCAGGCCGGCTACGCGTTCCTCACGCCGTGGCTGCTGGGCTTCGGGCTGCTCACCGCGGGCCCGATGCTCATGTCGCTGTACCTCGCGTTCACCGACTACAACCTGTTCCGGGCGCCGACGTTCGTCGGCCTCGACAACTTCGCCGCCCTCGTCTCCGACCCGCGGTTCCTCAAGTCCGCGCAGGTCACGGCGGTGTACGTCGTCGTAGGCGTGCCGGTGAAGCTCGCGGCGGCGCTCGCCGTCGCCGTCCTGCTCAACGCGCGGCACCGCGGGCAGGGGGCCTACCGGTCCATGTTCTACGCGCCGTCGCTCATCGGGGCCAGCGTGTCCGTCGCCATCGTGTGGCGCGCGATGTTCATCGACGACGGCGTCGCCGACCGGATCCAGCAGCTCCTCGGGTTCCCCGCGGGCGGCTGGGTCGGCGACCCGGGCATGACGATGCCGATGATGATCCTGCTCGCGGTGTGGCAGTTCGGCGCGCCCATGGTCATCTTCCTCGCCGGGCTGAAGCAGATCCCGGCCGAGCTGCACGAGGCGGCCGCCGTCGACGGCGCGGGCCCGGTCCGGCGGTTCGTGTCCGTCACGATCCCGATGCTCTCGCCGGTGCTCTTCTTCAACCTGCTGCTCGAGACCATCGGCGCGTTCCAGGTGTTCAGCTCGGCCTACATCATCTCGGGCGGCACGGGCGGCCCCGCCGACTCGACGCTCTTCTACACCTTCTACCTCTACCTCAAGGGCTTCACGGAGTTCCGGATGGGGTACGCGTCGGCCATGGCCTGGGTGCTGGTGATCGTCGTGGGCGTCATCACGGCCGTCCTGTTCCGCACCTCGCGGGCGTGGGTCCACTACACGGGAGACGTGCGATGACGACAGCGACCGTGACCTCAGCCCCCGTCCGCTCGGCCCGACGCCGGCGCGGCCGGTCGGTCGGCTTCCACGTGCTGGTGATCGCCGTCGCCGTGGTGATCCTGTACCCCGGCGTGTGGATGGTGATGAGCTCGTTCAAGCCGAGCGGCGACATCGTCGGCAACGTGAACCTGTGGCCCGAGACCTGGACCCTGGAGAACTACGTCTCGGCGCTCGGCGGCATCGGCGGCGTCTCGTTCTGGACGTTCGTGCTCAACTCGCTGATCCTCGCGGTGGGCTCGGTGGTCGGCGTCGTGCTGTCCGCGAGCGTCTCGGCCTACGCGTTCGCACGGATCAGCTTCCCGGGCCGCGGGGTGTTCTTCGCGATCATGATCGGCACGATGCTGCTGCCGTTCCACGTGGTGATCATCCCGCAGTACATCCTGTTCAACTCGCTGGGCATGGTGAACACGTTCCTGCCCCTGCTGGCCCCGAAGTTCCTGGCCACCGAGGCGTTCTTCGTGTTCCTCATGGTGCAGTTCCTGCGCGGGCTGCCCCGCGAGCTCGACGAGGCCGCGCGCATCGACGGCTGCGGGCACTGGGGCATCTTCCGCCGCGTGCTGCTGCCCCTCATGCGGCCGGCGGTGATCACGAGCTCGATCTTCGCCTTCATCTGGTCGTGGAACGACTTCCTCGGGCCGCTGCTCTACCTCAAGCGTCCCGACACCTACCCGCTGCCCATCGCCCTGCGGCTCTACGTGGACCAGACGTCGGTGTCCGACTACGGCGCCCAGATGGCCATGGCCGTCCTCGCGCTGGTGCCGGTGCTGCTGTTCTTCGTGGTGTTCCAGCGGTACCTGGTGGACGGCGTCGCGACGCAGGGACTCAAGGGGTGACCGCGGTGGGCGCACAGCGGGGTGCCGCCCGGCAACCGGACGCCGGTCCGGTTGCCGGTGCGAGCGGCGGTGCCGGCGGCCGGCCGGACGAGCGGCCGGACGAGCAGCCCGGCGAGCGGGTGCCCGGCGAGGGCCGGTTCGCACTGCTGGGCGAGACGCTCCTGACCGGCCTGCTCGTGCTCGCCGGGAGCCTGTTCGTGGTGACGCTCCCGGCCGCGCTCGCCGCCGGCGTCGCGCACCTGCGGCGGTACGTCGCGGGGTACGACACGTCGGCGCACTCCTTCGCCCGCGACTGGCGGGCGGCGGTGCGCGAGACCTGGCTCCTCGGCGTGCTGGCGCTCGCGGCCGGTGCGGTCGTGCTGGTCAACACCGGGCTGACGGCGTCGGGCGTGCTGCCCGGCGCGCCGGTGGTGCGCTGGGTGACGTGGGCCGCAGCGGCCTGCGCGGCCGTCGTGCTGGTCCGCGCGGCGGCGGCGTGGTCGGACGGGGAGGGGGCGACCGCCCGCCCCGCCGAGACGGACCGCGGTCCGGTCGGGGGACGGGACGCCCCCCGCAGCGCCCGCGCACTGCTGGCCCGTGGCGCAGCCCGCGCCGGCGACGACCTGGTCGGCTCCGCGCTCCTGCTCGCCGCCCTGGGCCTGTGCGCGGTGCTCGTGTGGATGCTGCTGCCGCTCGTGCTGGTGACGGGCGGCCTCCTCAGCCTGGCGGCGACCGCCGTCGAGACGCGGCGGACCGGGCGCCCCTCGCTGCCCTGACGCGCCGCCGCACCAGCTCGCCCACCCAGCGATCGTGCCCGTCGCAGCACCTGATCGTGGGCACGATGACGGGGTGGGCGCGAGAGGTCCGTGAGATCGAGAATTCAGAGAGGAATTCAGCCATGATCCCGAGATCCACCCGTGTGGGTGCCGCCCTGGCGACGGCGCTCTGCCTCGGGCTGAGCGGGGTGGGCGTCGCGACGTCCGCGCAGTCCGCCGAGCCCGCCCGCGACACGCACACCGCCCGCGACACGCACACCGCGCACGGCCGCGCGCCGTCGGGCAGCCAGGGGACCGAGACGCTCGGCCGGGGCCTGGTGGCCGTGTCGACCAGCGAGGGCGTGTTCCTCAGCTGGCGCCTGCTCGCCCCCGAGGTCACCGGCCACGGCGCCGACGGCCTGAAGGGCCCGGGCTTCGCGGTGTACCGCGACGGGCGGCGCATCGCGACGGTGACCGGTGCGACCAACTTCTCCGACCCGGCGGGCAGCCCCGGCACCCGGTACCGCGTCGTGCCGCTGAGCGGCCCGAACAAGGGCCGGGCGGCGTCGGCCGAGGTGTGGGCCGACGGCCACCTCGACATCCCGCTCAACACACCGGCCGACGGCGTGACGCCCGCGGGCGAGACCTACACCTACCGCGCCAACGACGCCTCCGTGGCCGACCTCGACGGCGACGACGAGTACGAGATCGTCGTGAAGTGGGACCCGTCCAACTCCAAGGACGTCTCCCAGGTGGGCTACACCGGGAACGTCTACCTCGACGCCTACGAGCTCGACGGCACCCAGCTCTGGCGCATCGACCTGGGCGTCAACATCCGTGCCGGCGCGCACTACACGCAGTTCCCCGTCTACGACTACGACGGCGACGGCCGCGCCGAGCTCATGACGAAGACCGCGCCCGGCAGCCGCGTGACCACCTACCGCAACGGGCGGCCCACGACCGAGCGCTACGTGCCGATCGCGAAGGACGACCGGCGGGCGGGCGTGCGCGACACCGACGACTACCGGATGTCCGCGAGCGACTACCACGAGCACCTCGTCGAGGTCTTCCGCGGCTGGTCCGAGCGTCCCGAGGTGGTGTCGGGGGAGTGGCCCGCCACGCTGGAGGAGGCGTGGGGCATCGAGCCGCGCTGGACCTACCCGCTGTCCGACGCCGACGCGAGTGCCGCTGCCGACCACTTCATCGACGTCTACGCGCCGTCCCGTTCCACGCGAAACCAGCTCCGGGCGTTCGAGGGCTTCGTGCTCACCGGGCCGGAGTACCTCACCGTGTTCGACGGGCGCAGCGGCCGCCCGCTGGAGACCGTCGACTACGAGCCGGGGCGCACCGACGACGGGCTGCTCTGGGGCGACTACGCCATGAGCCGCATCGAGCCGGGCAACCGCGTGGACCGCTTCCTGTCGGGCGTGGCGTACCTGTCGAAGGACCGGCCCAGCGCGATCTTCGCGCGCGGCTACTACACCCGCTCGACCGTCGCCGCCTACGACTGGGACGGCCGGCACCTGACCCGGCGCTGGCTCGCCGACTCCGGGTGGACGCCGATGAGCAACCCGTTCGACGACTCCCCGCACGGCGTGCCCGGCACCTCGCCCGAGTGGGGCAGCATGACCACGCAGGGCTTCCACTCGCTGTCGGCCGCCGACGTCGACGGCGACGGCCGCCAGGAGATCGTCTACGGCTCCGCGACCCTGGACGACGACGGCTCGCTGCTCTACTCGTCGTTCGACACGCTGCCCGAGGGGTCCGCCGACCCGGGGGCGCTCGCGGGCCTCGGCCACGGCGACGCCATGCACGTGACGGACATCGACCCGGCACGCCCGGGCCTGGAGATCTGGACCGCCCACGAGGGCGCGACCTGGGCGCCGTACGGGTCGGCGATGCGCTCGGCCGAGGACGGCGCCGTGCTGTTCGGCCAGTACTCCGGCCGGGATACGGGCCGGTCGATGATCGGCGACGTGCTGCCCGGCGTCCCCGGCATCGAGGTGTGGGCGTCCATGCCCGACGGCACCCTGGGCTCCGGGACGCTGAGCGCCACCGGCGAGCAGGTGTCGACGACGACCATGGGCACCAACCAGTCGGTGCGCTGGGCCGGTGACGGCACCACGCAGATCGTCGACGGCGCGGAGCCCGACACCCCGGTGATCCGGGACTGGTCGCGCGGTGTGGTGCAGACCCTCGACGGCACGCTGACCAACAACGGCACCAAGGGCAACCCGTCGCTCGTGGCCGACGTGCTCGGCGACTGGCGCGAGGAGGTGCTGGTGCGCACCGCCGACTCCAGCGCGCTGCGGCTCTACACCACGACCGAGCCGAGCGACGTCGCGCTCTACACGCTCATGCAGGACCGGCAGTACCGCGTCGAGGTGGCCCGGCAGCAGACCACGTACAACCAGCCCTCCTACCCGAGCTTCTACCTGGCCTCGGACACCGACTGGTCGACGGTCCCGGTCCCGCGCCGCTGACCCCCGAGGGGTCCGCTTCGAGAACGACCTCAGGGACCGGATCCGGCCCGGATCTGTCCCCGAGGTCGTTCTCGAAGCGGACCGGCGGGGCAGGGCCCGCGGGTCAGGGGCGGGCGCTCGACGTGCGGACCACCAGGGTGGGCTGGAACATCACGTGCTCGGCCGTGTCCGGGGCCGTGAGGAGCAGGTCGGCCGCGCGCAGGCCCAGCTCGTGCGTCGGCTGGCGCACCGACGTCAGCGGGGTGGACAGCTCCGCGGCGAACGCGACGTCGTCGTACCCGACCACCGCCATGTCGGCGGGGACCGCGATGTTCTCCGTGCGGAGCGTGCGCAGCACGCCCAGCGCGACGAGGTCGTTGACGCAGAAGACGGCGGTGGGCTGGTCGCCCGACTCCAGCAGGCCGCGGATCGCCGCCTCGCCGCCCTCGGCGTTGAGGCTGGTCACCGTGATCTCGGTGAGGGCTGCCTCGGGGTCGAGGCCCGCGGCGGCCAGCGCCTTGACCACGCCCTCGTGGCGGTCGGCGCACTGGCGGATCGTGTGCGGTCCGTTGAGGAACGCGATGCGGGTGTGCCCCTGTTCCAGCAGGTGCTGGGCGGCGAGCTCGCCGCCGCGCACGTCGTCGACGGCGACGGACGAGATGCCCGGGTCGGGAGACGGGCGGTCCAGCAGGACGACGCCGGTGCCGCGCCGACGGATCGCCTGGAGGTGCTCGATGTCGTCGGTGGCGGGCACGACGATGACGCCCTGCACCCCGTGCTCCTCGAACAGCCGCAGGTAGCGCTGCTCGCGCCCGGGGTCGTCGTCGGACGAGGCGACCATGAGCGTGTAGTCGTCCCGGTCGAGGCGCTCCTCGATGCCGCGCGCGACGTCCGTGAAGAACGGGTTCGCGATGTCCAGGACGACGGCCCCGATGGTCGTGATGGTGCCGGCCCGCAGCTGGCGGGCGGAGCCGTTGCGCACGAAGCTGAGCTCCGCGATGGCGGCCTCGACCCGCTCGCGGGTGCCGGGCAGCACCCGGTCGGGCCGGTTGAGGACGTTCGACACCGTGCCGACGGAGACCCCGGCTGCTCGGGCGACGTCGGCGATGGATGCTCGGCGATGAGCAGCCGGTCGGGACATGGAGCACCTCCTTGCTTCGGGCTACATTATGAACCGTTTCACGGTGGGCTGGGTCGAGGAGGACCGAACATGTCGACGTCGTCGGGCGCACGCGTCTGCTTCACGTCCCGGGTGCGAGCCGACCGGCTCGACGAGTACCGCGCGGCGCACGCCGCCGTCTGGCCGGAGATGCTCCGGGCCCTGCGGGACACGGGCTGGCGCGACTACCACCTCTACCTGCGCGACGACGGCCTGCTCGTCGGCATCCTCGTGACCGACGACTACGCGGCCGCGCAGCGGCGCATGGCCGCGACCGAGGTCAACGCCCGCTGGCAGGAGGCGATGTCGGGGTTCTTCGTCGACGAGGGCAACCCGGACGAGGGCTTCGTGGTGCTGGACGAGGTGTTCCACCTGGAGACCCAGCTCGCGGCGCTGGGGGAGTGACGCCCCGCCCGCGGTGAGCGCGTGCGCCCGCCCACCCCGTCATCGTGCCCAGGACCGGGGTCGGTCCTGGGCACGATGACGGGGTCGGCGGAACGCGGCGCGTACCGCGCTAGTTCGTGCCGCCCTCGCGCTCGCTGAGGGCCTCGATGTCCGTGATCTCGGTCGGGTCGGGGCGGTTGAACGCCCAGGTCACGAACCACAGCAGGACACCGATGAGCAGCAGCCAGCCCGCGATCTGGTACTGCAGCGGGTCGCGCCCGGTCCACGGCCCGACGAAGAAGGCGCAGAGCAGCGCGCCGAGGATCGGCAGGATGGTCGGTGCCACGAAGTGCCTGCGGTCGACGATGTCGCTGCGCAGCTTGAGCACCGCGACGTTGACGATGGTGAACACCGCGAGCAGCAGCAGCGACGTGGTGCCGCCGAGCGCCGCGATGACACCGTTCTCCTCCTGCAGCGTGACGAGCACGATGAGGCCGAGCGCGATGACGGTGGTGAACAGGATCGCCGAGGTGGGCGTCTGCCGGCGCGGCGAGACGCGTCCGAGGAAGCGCGGCAGCACCCGCTGCTTGGCCATGCCGTAGAGCAGGCGGGACGCCATGAGCATGTTGATGAGCGCCGAGTTCGCGACGGCGAAGATGGTGATGAAGGGGAAGATCGCCCCGATGGGGAACCCGGGCAGCGCCCGCTCGACCACCAGGGTGAGCGGGGTGTCGCTCTCGCCCAGCTCCCCGACGGGCACGATCGCCACGGTGAAGATGGCGACCAGCACGTAGATGACGCCGGTGATGCTGATGCCCGCGATCATCATGCGCGGGAAGTTCTTCACCGGGTCGTGCGTCTCCTCCGCCATGTTCACGGCGTCCTCGAAGCCGACCATCGCGAAGAACGCCAGCGCGGTCGCCGCGGTCACGGCGAGGAACGCGCTCTTGTCGCCCGGGCTCTCGAAGACCGTGACGCGGCTGAAGTCCGCCTGGCCGCCGAACGCCGCGAAGATGCCGGCCAGGATGATGAAGAGCAGACCGGAGAGCTCGACGAGCGTCAGCACGATGTTGGCCTTGACCGACTCGCCCACGCCGCGCAGGTTCACCAGGGCGACCAGCGCCATGAACACGAGGGCGACGGTGACGACGGTCCACGTGCCGGCGTCCTCGACCCCGATGCCGACGAGCAGGTTGGACCCGACGGCCCGGGCGGCGGTGGAGGCGGAGGTGATGCCGGAGCACATCACGGTGAAGCACACGATGAACGTGAGGAAGTGGATGCCGAACGCCTTGTGCGTGTACAGCGCGGCGCCGGCGGCCCGCGGGTACTTGGTGACGAGCTCCAGGTAGGAGAACGCGGTGATCAGCGCGATGACGAAGGCGACGATGAAGGGTGCCCACGCCGCGCCGCCGACCTCCGCGGCCACCTGCCCGGTGAGGGCGTACACACCGGTGCCGAGGATGTCGCCGACGATGAAGAGCAGGAGGAGCTTGGGTCCCATGACCCGCTTGAGCTCGGTGGGTTCCTCACCGAGGGCCGTGTTCCCTCCGGCCGTGGGCTGGCTCATGTCCGGTCGCCTCCGTTCCGCGGTGGCGCGTCCTCGAGCCACCTGTGAGCTACGGGTGGTCTTCACCCCTGATGGGCCAAGCGTTCCGTAACTGATACGGCACGGCAACGGACTCGCCGTCACTTCTTGACGCGCTGACCAGGCGGGTCTATCTTCCCCACTAGCGTTTGAACGATTCAACACCGTTCGTGACACCGCCCAGCGGTCACCGCCGACCGCCCGCACGCTCGACGGGGAGACATGCCGAACGTCGCACCGATGCTGCGCCTCCAGGGCGTCGCCAAGTCCTTCGGGCCGGTCACCGCCCTGCGTTCCGGGACCCTGGTGGTGGAGCGCGGCAGCATCCACGCGCTGGTCGGCGAGAACGGCGCGGGCAAGTCGACGCTCGTCAAGGTCGTGGGCGGCGTGCACCGGCGCGACGCCGGCGTCGTCGAGCTCGACGGCGAGCCCGTCGACTTCGCCGGGCCCGCCGAGGCCAAGGCGGCGGGCGTCGCCGTCATCCATCAGGAGCCCGCGAGCTTTCCCGACCTCACCGTCGCCGAGAACATCTTCCTCGGCCGGGAGCCGCTGGGGCGCTTGCGCCGCATCGACCGGCGCGCGATGCGCGAGGACGCTCGCGACCTCTTCCGCCGCCTCGGCGTCGAGCTCGACCCGGACCGCCCCGCCGAGGGCCTGTCCATCGCCGACCAGCAGATCGTCGAGATCGCGAAGGCGATCTCCCTCGACGCCCGCGTGCTGGTGATGGACGAGCCCACGGCGGCGCTCAGCGCGGTCGAGGTGCGTCGCCTGTTCACCGTGGCCCGCGGCCTGCGCGACGCGGGGTGCGCCGTCGTCTTCATCTCGCACCGCCTCGACGAGGTGGCCGACCTCTGCGACACCGTGACCGTCATGCGCGACGGCGAGCACGTCTCGACCGACGCCGTCGCCGAGGTCACGGCCGACGAACTCGTGCGGCGCATGGTCGGCCGGGAGGTCGCCGAGCTGTACCCCAAGGTGCCGAGCATGCCTGGCGACGTCGCGCTGCGGGTCGAGGGCCTCGAGTCCGCCGGCACGTTCCACGACGTCACCTTCGAGGTCCGCGCGGGCGAGATCGTCGGGCTCGCGGGCCTCGTCGGAGCCGGGCGCAGCGAGATCGCGCGCGCCGTCTTCGGCGTCGACCGGTACGACGCCGGGCGCGTCCTCGTCGACGGCAGGGTGCTGCGCCCGGGCGACCCGGCCGCGGCGATCGCGGCGGGGCTCGCGCTCGTCCCGGAGGACCGGCGGCTGCAGGGCCTGGTCGTCCGGTCGTCGGTCGCGCGCAACGTGTCGTCGGTCGCGCTGCGCCCCGGCGGCAGGCGCACGGCCGG
>NZ_JABEMG010000030.1 GCF_013004695.1 Promicromonospora citrea | reverse complement strand
GGCGCTCGCGGAGGCGGGCCGCCGCGACGCCGAGGAGCGGTTCGGCGCCGCGCGCTACCGCGCCGACCTGCGCACCGTCCTGCTCGGGGCCGGTGCGGCGCCCGGCGGGCGAAAGAGCGGGCTAAAGGACCCCACGACGGCGTGAATTCCCCCATAACCGGGTGAAGGTGGCGAGCGGGTTAAATGCCATCTTCACCCACGGATCGGGTGTTCCACGGCGGTCGGCGCGACCTACGCTCCCTGCCATGCCTCCGGAATCCCTGCGCGTCGCCATGGTCGGAACCCGCGGCGTCCCCGCCCGGTACGGCGGGTTCGAGACCGCCGTCGAGGAGATCGGGGCACGCCTGGCGGACCGCGGGCACGCCGTGCGCGTCTACTGCCGCACGGCCCCCGAAGCGCAGGACCAGCCGGCCCCCGCGACCTACCGCGGCATGGAGCTCGTGACCCTCCCGGCGATGCGCCGGCGCTCGCTGGAGACGCTCAGCCACACCGCGCTCTCGGTCGCCCACCTGGT
The DNA here is from genome assembly GCF_013004695.1 of Promicromonospora citrea. GTDB lineage: Bacteria > Actinomycetota > Actinomycetes > Actinomycetales > Cellulomonadaceae > Promicromonospora > Promicromonospora citrea. Next base: position 39,788 of record NZ_JABEMG010000030.1, on the reverse strand, counting down.
GCGCCACCGCACCGACGTCGCGTTCGTGTTCAACGCCGCCAACGCGCCCCTGCTGCCCGCCGTCCGCGCCGCGCGGATCCCCGTGGCCACGCACGTCGACGGGCTCGAGTGGCGGCGCGCCAAGTGGGGACCGACCGGGCAGCGGTACTACCGGGCCGCCGAGACGGCCGCGGTGCGGCTCTCGGACGCGCTGATCGCCGACGCGCAGGGCATCGCCGACTACTACCGCGACGAGTACGCCGCCGAGAGCCGCCTCATCGCGTACGGCGCGCCGGTGCTCACGGGCGCCGGGCACGACCGCCTCGCCGAGCTCGACCTCGAGCCCGGCGGCTACCACCTCGTGGTCGCGCGGTTCGAGCCGGAGAACCACGTCGACGTGATCGTCGACGGCTACGTCGGCAGCGACGCGACGCTCCCGCTCGTCGTCGTCGGCTCGGCGCCCTACGCGCACGAGCACACGCGCCGCATCGAGTCGCTCGCCGCCGGCGACCCGCGCGTGCGCCTGCTCGGCGGCGTCTGGGACCAGGAGCTGCTCGACCAGCTCTACGCCGGCGCCCTCACCTACCTGCACGGACACTCCGTGGGCGGCACCAACCCGTCGCTGCTGCGCGCCATCGGCGGCGGGACGGCGACGATCGCCTACGACGTCGGCTTCAACCGCGAGGTGCTCGGCACCCACGGGCGGTACTTCGGCTCGGCCGCCGACGTCGGCGCCCGCGTGCACGAGGCGGAGCAGGACCCCGAGGCCTGCGAGCTGCGGGGCAAGGCGCTCGCCGAGCGCGCCAGGGCCTACGACTGGGACGACGTCGCCGACGGCTACGAGCGGCTCGCCCGCGACCTGGCCGCACGGCGCACGCCGGGACCGAAGCGGTTCGCGCGCCGCCTGGGTGCGGAGCAGTGGGCCCGATGAGCACCGACGTCCGGGAGTCCTACGGCGACGTGCTCGCCCGCCTCGGCACGGCGCAGAAGGGCGCCGCCCGGGGCGCACCCGCCTACTCGCGGTTCGTCAACCGGCGCATCGGCCGCTACCTCGCCGCCGCCGCGTACCGGGCGGGGCTGACGCCGAACGCCGTCACCGGCGTGAGCGCGCTGTTCACCTTCAGCGGTATCGCGCTGCTCGTCGCGCTGCCGCCCTCCTGGGGACAGGGCGCCGCCGTCGCGGCCCTGCTCGTGCTCGGCTACGCGTGGGACTCGGCCGACGGGCAGGTCGCCCGGCTCACCGGCACCGGCAGCCCCGCCGGCGAGTGGCTCGACCACGTCGTCGACGCCGTCAAGGTCGTCACGCTGCCGCTCGCGCTCGGCGTCGGGTTCGCGCTGCACGACGTCGTCCCGCCCGTCTGGCTGCTCGTGCCCGTCGTGTCCGCGGTGACCAGCAGCGTGCTGTTCTTCGCGATGATCCTCACGGAGCAGCTCCGGCGCGCCCACGGCGTGCAGTCCGTCGCGCCCACCGGCGGCCGCGCCCCCTGGCTGCGGTCCGTGCTCGTGCTGCCCACCGACTACGGCGTGCTGTGCTGGACGTTCCTCCTGCTCGGCGCCCCCACCGTCTTCCTCGGCGTGTACACGGCGATCACCGCGTGCACCACGGCGTTCCTCGCCCTGGCGCTCGCCAAGTGGTTCCGTGAGGTGCGCGCGCTGTGAACCGGTCGGCCGGTCCGCTCGCCGACGTCGCGCTCGTCGTCGTCAGCTACGGGTCGTCGGGGCTGCTCGCGGCCAACCTGCCCCGCACGGTCGGCGACAGCGGCGTGCACGTCGTCGTCGTCGACAGCTTCAGCGGGCCCGCGGAACGCGAAGCCGTGACCCGGCTGGCCGCCGAGCACGGGTGGGACCTGCTCACCCCCGGCACCAACACCGGGTTCGGCGGCGGGTCCAACCTCGGCGCGGCCCACGCGACCGCGGCGGGCGCCCGCGTGCTCGTCTTCCTCAACCCCGACGCGTGGACCGACCCCGACGGGCTCGCGGCGCTCGCCGCCGCCGCCCGCGCGCCGGACCCCGTGCTCGTCGCGCCACGGATCCTGCGCCCCGACGGCGGCGTGTACTCGCGCGGCCTGACCTACCTCAGCCCGCGCGACGGCACGATGAGCGGCCGCCGCAGGGACCCCGACGACGTGCCGTGGCTCAGCGGCGCCTGCCTCGCGCTCGGCGCCCAGCTGTGGACCGCGCTCGGCGGCTTCGACGAGGAGTACTTCCTGTACTGGGAGGACGTCGACCTCTCGTGGCGCGCGCAGCGGCTCGGGGCGCGGCTCGACGTGGTCGAGGACGCGCACGTGGTGCACGACGAGGGCGGCACGCAGGAGTCGCGCGGCCGCGCCAAGAGCGAGACGTACTACCGCTACGACATCCGCAACCGGATGCTGTTCGCCCGCAAGAACCTCGGCCCGGCCGACCTGCGGCGCTGGCGGCGGACGCTGCCCCGCGCGGCGCGCGCGGTGGCGCTGCGTGGCGGGCGCAGGCAGTTCGTCGAGGGCGTGGCGCCGTGGCGCGGGGTGGCGCGGGGTGTGGTGGAGGCGCTGGCGCGCTGAGGGTGGCGGTCAGCCCGCCGGGGTCGCCTCGGCATCCGGTGCGGGCTGCCGCAGCCGGCGCCGCACCCACAGCGCGTTCGGGACCACCTGGCACACGAGCACGGAGGCCGCCGTCGCCCACACGGGACCCGCCGCGCCGAGGTGCGGGATGAGCCACCAGGTCAGCGCCAGGTTGAGCGGCACCATGAGCACGACCGGCAGCACCTGGGCGCGCAGTCCCGCCGCGTCGGTCATGTACATGCCGACGGGGTACTTGGCCGCCTGCACCACGGTGAACACGACGAACGCCGCGACGAGCGGCAGCCCGAGCCCGAACTCGCCGTCCGTCACCAGGGGCACGACGACGGGCAGCAGCGCCGCGAGCATGAGCGACAGCGCGACCCCCGCGCCGGTGAACACCAGGGACGCGCGGAACGGCGACGCCTTGACCGACTCGCTCCGGGCGCGCGCGAAGTGCGGCCACAGGGCCAGCCCGGAGGTCGCGACGGCGGCGAGGACGACGCCGAAGAGCTGCGCGGCGAGGTTGTACCGCGCGAGGTCGAGGCCGGTGCCCTGGTGGCTGAGCAGGATCCGCCCGGTCTGCATGGCGACCGGCAGGGAGATCATCTGCACGAGCATCGGCCACGCGAGGTGGAACACCCGCACACCGGGCACCGCGCGGACCCGCGGCACGTCGCGCAGGGCGGCGCCCACCTGCGGCCTCAGCAGGCGCGCCGCGGTGACGAGCAGGACCACCCCGACGACCGCGGACGCCAGGTAGGTCGCCAGCGCGAGGAACGAGGAGTCGCCCACCGCGAGGACCACGAGCACGCCGGCCATGACGAGCGGCGCCGTGAGACCCGTGAGGGCGGTCTGCAGCGGGTTGCGGCCCAGGCCGACCAGGATGCGCGCGCCGACGCCGCACGGCAGCGCGACCCCGAGCACCACGACGCACACGGTGGCCGTGAGCGCGCCGCCCTCGAGCAGGCCGGGGCCGAGCAGGGCCGGCCACCAGCCCAGCGCGCCGAGCAGCACACCGACGGCGACGATCGTGAGGCCCGAGCACACGAGGATCCGGAAGGCGCTGGTGAGCGTCCGGCGCACCGCGGGGTCGTCGTTCGCGCGCGCCGAGCCGGCGACCGCGTTGACCACCACGGCGGCCATGCCGAGGTCGGCGAACGGGATGAGCGACGGCAGGGTCGACAGCAGGCCGTACTGCGCGTACTGCGCCACACCGGCCTGCTCGATGACGAGCCGTGCCGTCACCATGCCGAGCAGGCCGGACAGCCCGGTGACCACGACCTGCACGACGGCGCTGCTGCCGACCGCGCGCCAAGGGGCACCGCGGCTCGTCGTGGTGCGGGTGTCGGTCACGCGGGGACCTCGGCGGTACGGCCGGCGGGCCGGGTGCGCGCCAGTGCGGCGCGGTACACGTCGAGGTGCGCCTGGCCCGCGTCGTCCCACTCGCGCGCGCCCAGGTCCGGCGACGCGGCGCGTGGGGCGCGGGCCGCGTCGAGGGCCCGGGTGAGGTCGTCGGCCGTCAGGTCGTCGGTGAACGTGTGGATCCAGCCGGGGCCGACCTCCGCCGCGAGGTCCGCGTTGACCGGGGTGTCGGGCACGAGCACGGGCCGGTCCAGCGAGAGGGCCGCGAGCACCGTCCCGGAGTTGTGCATGAACCGGTAGGGGAGCACCACGAGCTCCGCCGCGGTGATCGCCGAGACGAGCTCGTCGTCGGACAGGAAGGCGAAGCGGAGGGTGACGCGCGGGTCGCCGTCCGCCAGGCCGGTGATCGTGGCGGCCAGCTCCGGCGTCGACGCGGCGCCCGCGACCTCGAGGGACACGTCCGCGTCCGGCACGGCGCGGAACGCCTCGACGAGCCCCTCGACGCCCTTGTACCGGCGGACCAGGCCGACGTACTGGAACCGGCCGGGCACGGTCGCCGACCGGGGACCGGTGTACCAGTCGCGGTAGTGGCCGTGGGGGATGGTCGTCACCGGGCCGGGGCACTCGGTGCGGTCGTTGAGCACGATGCGGTGGGTGGTCAGCCGGTCGAACCAGCGCAGCAGGAGCCGCTGCGCCGGGCCGGCGTCGGCGGGCAGGCCCACGTTGTGCACCGTACGGACCACGGGGGTGCGCGTGACCGTGAGCCGGAGCAGCAGCAGTGCGGCGAGCAGCCAGCGGACGACGCGGCCCGCCAGTCGACGGCCGCCGAGGCCGGTGATCGTCTCGGGCCAGTGCAGGTGCACCACGTCGTACCGGCCCAGGAGCGCGGCGCGGCCGGTGAAGGTGACCACCTCGACGCCGGGCGTGCGGCGCAGCGCCGACGTGAGCATCGTGATGTACGGGTTGGTGGTCGCGCGGGGCTCGCGGTGCGAGGTGAGGACGCGGAGGGTGGTCATGCGGCCACCTCCGTCGTCGCGCCGAGAGCCGTGCGGTACAGGTCCTCGACCACGCCGGGCAGCCGCGAGCAAGACCAGCGGTCCGACGGCGTGCCCGGGCGGTCCGCGACCTCCTCGAGCCGGGCCGCGAGGTTGCCCGCGACGTCACCGGCGAGGCCGGCGGTACGGGCGTTGGGCCCGGCCAGCAGGGGGACACCGCCGAGCGGCAGGCACACCACGGGGCGCCCGAGCGCGCTCGCCTCGGCGGCGACCCACCCCGCCTGGTCGTGCATCGACGGGAAGAGCATCGCGTCGCTGCCCGCGATCGCCTCGAGCACCTCGGCGCGCGGCCGGTGCCCGTGGAACACGATCCTGTCCTGCACACCGCGCCGTCGGGCGAGGCGGTCGAGCGCCGCGCGCTCGTAGCCGGTGCCGTAGACGTGCAGCTCCCAGCCGGCCGTCCGGGACAGGGCCTCGACCGCGAGCCGCCCGCCCTTCCAGGCCAGGAGCCGGCCGACGAACACCGCCCGCCGAGGCCGCCGGCCCGTGGCCACGGGCCGGGCCTGTGCCGGCAGGTCGTCGTCGAGCGCGGCGTTCGCCTCGACGACGACACGGCGGGCACGGCGGAAGCGGTGCGCCACGTCCTCGTTCTGCGCCACGACGACGGCCGCCCGGCGGGCCGCGGCGTCACCCCACAGGGCACGCAGCGGCGCGGTGAGGAGCCCGCGCAGGAGCTCCGTCACGGTGCCGCGGACCCCGAGCCAGCGCACCAGGCGCAGCGGAACGACGCTCGCCCCGCCGACCGGGCCCCAGACGACCGGCAGGCCGGGCACCCGAGCCAGGCCGCAGGGCAGCCAGTCGTTCGCGAAGGTCACGTGGTGGCCCAGGTCGAACGGTTCTGCCGCGTGCAGGGCAGCCGCCCGGCGTGCGAGCGCCCGCTGCCACAGCGCGTAGTACCAGTACACGTCCCAGCCCCGCCGCTTGAGCGCGAGCACCCGGTCCGACAGGTCCAGGTACTCGACCGTCAGCGTCCGTGCGAGCTCCGGCTCGGCCGCCAGCGCGGCGGTGACGGCCGGCTCGAACCGGCGCCGCGTGACGACGTGGACCCGGTGGGTGCGGGCAGCGGCCCGGGCGAACGCCCACCCCGCGGCGGCCTCCGGCTCGTCGCCCGGACCGCACGCGTAGGCGCTGACCAGGACGCGCGGGTGAACCTGCTGCACGGGTCTCGTCTCTCCGGGGGATCTGGGGTCTGGCCACGCTACGGTAACTGCCGGATCCGCCGTCATGGGGCGGTCGGAAGGGTGATTGTCGTGGGCACAGGTGAGCGGGAACGGCTGGTGGTCGCCGTGCTGACCTACCGTCGCCCTGACCGCGTCGCGGCCCTCGTGCCGCTGCTCGTCGAGCAGGTGGCGGACCTCGCGCGGCGGGGTGGCCCGGGCGTCACGGCGAGCGTGCTCGTCGTGGACAACGACCCGGCGGGCACGGGCGCCCGCGCCGTGGACGACGTGCGGCCCGCGGCCGGGCAGGACTGGCCGGTCACGACCGTCGTCGAGCCGGAGCCCGGCATCGCCGCCGCCCGCAACCGCGCGCTGCGTGCGGGGGCCGACCACGACCTGCTCGTCTTCGTCGACGACGACGAGGTGCCCGGTCAGGGCTGGCTCCGCGCGCTCTGGACGACCTACCGGGAGACCGGCGCGCACGCCGTCACCGGTCCCGTCACCTCGAGCTACGAGGTCGAGCCCGACCCCTGGGTGCGCGCGGGCGGCTTCTACGACCGCACCCACCGGGCCGGCCTCGCCACCGGAACCGTCGTCCGCACGGCAGCCACCAACAACCTGCTGCTCGACCTGCGAGCCGTCCGCCGCGCCGGCCTCGCGTTCGACCCGGCCCTCGGGCTCTCCGGCGGCGAGGACACGCACTTCACCAGCGCGCTCACCGCCGCCGGCGGGCGCATCGTCTGGTGTGCCGAGGCCGTCGTCTCCGACGTGGTGCCCGCCGACCGGCTCACCCGCGACTACCTCCTGGCGCGGACCGCCGGGCTGGCCAACTCCTCGGCCCGCGTGGCGCTCCTGCTCGCGCCCGATCGGCTCGCTCGCGCCCGCGTGCGTGCCCGCACCCTCGCTGCCGGCTTGGCGCGCGGCGTGCTCGGCGCCGGGCAGGTGGCGCTCGCGGCCGTGCGGTCCGACGTCGGCGGTGACGCCAGGGGGCGTCGGACGCTCGCGCGGTCGCGGGGCGAGCTGCTCGCCGTCACCGGGCGGGTGCTGCTGCCCTACGCCCGGCAGGGGTGAACTCCGGCGTTCGGCGGCGTCAGCGGCCGTGCGCGGGATTACGCTCCCGGACATGCCCGCATCGTTCCCTCTCACCCGGCGCCGCCTGGTGCTCGGCCTCGCCCTCGTCCTCGTGGTGGTGGCCGCCGTCGTGGCCGCGTTCGCGCTCCGGGGCGGCGTCGACCCGGTGGCGGCGGGCGCGTCGGCGTCGCCGTCCGCGACGGTGTCGCCCACCGGTGACGCGCCGGAGGGCGGGACGGACGACGGCACGAGCGACGGAGGGTCGGACGACGACGGAGCCGACGAGGGTGCCGACGCGGAGCAGGGTGGCGGTGACTCCGGCGGCGAGGGCGGCAAGGAGGGCGGGAACGAGCCCGCGGCCCGCGAGACGCTCGAACCGCGGCCCTTCGACGCCGAGGCCACGCCGCAGCCCGGCGTCACCGTCGCGGTCGCCGAGGTCGAGAAGGTCGAGGGGGAGGCGAACCTCCCCGGCGAGGTCGGCGGGCCCGCCCTCCGGTTCACGATCGACGTCACCAACGGCACCGGCGAGACGCTGGACCTGCGCACCATCGTGGTGAACGCCTACTACGGCGCCGACCGCACGCCCGCGAACCAGCTGCTCAAGCCCGGTGGCAAGGCGTTCGAGGCCGAGACCGCCGACGGCAGGACCGCCCGTGGCGCGTTCGTCTTCACGGTGCCGGCCGACCAGCAGGACCGCGTCGAGCTCGAGGTCGATCCGGGAATCGGTTCGCCCGTCATCATCTTCACCGGCGCCTGACGCCGCGAGATCACCCGCCATTCACCCCGGTTTGCGAGGGCTGACCGTCGTGTCCGCTATTAGCGTGACGGACAACGGTCTTCGCAGGTCCACACCGCCCGGCCCCTCGGCCCGGCCGGCTTCTCAGCAGCTCTCTCCCCAGTGAGGTCCTCGTGTCTCCTCTCCCCGTGCCCGGTCGGCGGATATCAGCCGTCCTGGCGAGCATGACGCTCGTCGTCACGTCGCTGGTGACGGCGCCGACGGCGTCTGCCGCCCTCGAACAGGCCCCCGTGGCCACGGCCGAGGTCACCGACCCGGCCACCGTGTCCGCCGACGCCCTGCCGACCGTCCAGGTCGACGGCGTGGTCTGGAAGCAGGTCATCGTCGGCAACAAGGTGTACGTCGGCGGTGAGTTCCAGAACGCGCGCCCGGCCGGCGCGGCCCCCGGCACCAACCAGGTGCCCCGCACGCACCTCCTGGCGTACGACCTGAACACGGGCGTGCTCGACACGTCGTTCAACCACACGCTCAACGGCAACGTCACCGACATGGCGGTGTCGCCCGACGGGACGCGCCTGTACGTCGTCGGTGGCTTCACCACGGTCGACGGCGCCACCCGGAGCCGCATCGCGGCCTTCAACCTACCGAGCGGCTCGCTGAACACGTCGTTCGCGCCCACCATGAACGGCAACACGAAGGCCGTCGCCGCCACGAACACGACCGTCTACGCCGGCGGGTACTTCTCGGCGGTGAACGGCAACACGCGCTACCGCGTCGCGGCCATGAACGCGTCGAACGGCGTGGCGCTCACGGGGTTCAAGCCCGTCGTCGACGACCGGCAGGTGCAGTCGATCGTCGTGTCGCCGGACGAGCAGTCCGTGGTCATCTCCGGCACGTTCACCTCGGTGAACTCCAACACCGCGAACGGGTACGGCCTGGCGTGGCTGGACGCCGCGACCGGCGCCAGCAAGCCGCTGCCGGTCAACTCCCGCATCCGCAACGCCGGTGACAACTCCAGCATCATGCGCCTCGCCAGCGACGGCGAGGAGGGCTGGTACGGCGTCGGCTGGCACTTCGGCCGGGGTGGCACCACCGAGGGCACCTTCCGGGTGAGCTGGGCCGACGGCCAGCTCGTCTGGCTCGAGGACTGCCACGGCGACACCTACGACGTCGTCCCGCTGGGCGACGTCGTCTACACCGCCAGCCACAAGCACTACTGCGGCAACAGCGGCGGGTTCCCGCAGACGGAGCCCTGGTCGCATTACCACTCGACCGCGTGGATCAACGAGGTGCGCGGTACCAACACGCGCGACATCTACGGCTACCCGGACCACCCGGGTACGCCGCGGCCCGAGCTGCTTACCTGGTACCCGCAGACCGACGTCGGCACCTACACCGGCAAGAACCAGGCCGTCTGGAGCGTGACGGGCAACGACGACTACGTCCTCTACGGCGGCGAGTTCCCTAGGGTGAACGGAGCTGTTCAGCAAGGCATCGTCCGGTACGCCAAGCGCTCGGCCGCGCCGAACAACCAGGGACCGGTCGACTCCGGGGCTGCGCTCAACCCGACCGCGCGCTCGGTCGCGGCCGGCGCGGTCCGGCTCAGCTTCTCGACCACGTGGGACCGCGACGACGAGGCGCTGACCTACCGGATCTACCGCGACTCCGAGGCGCAGGCGCCGGTCTACGAGGACACGATCGCGACGAAGTTCTGGGCTCCCGTCACGCGGAGCGCCCAGGACACGGGCCTGCAGGCGGGCTCGCAGCACCAGTACCGGCTGACGGTCACCGACCCCTCGGGCAACGTGAAGAAGTCCGAGTGGGTCACCGTGACCGTCTCGAACGCCCCGGCCAGCCCGTACGCCAACACCGTGCTCGACGACGGCGCGCTCAACTACTGGCGCCTCGGGGAGCCCCAGGGCTCCGGCACCTCGTTCGACTGGGCGAACGGTGCGGACCTCGCGGTCCCGTCGGCGGTCCGTCTCGGCGCGGCCGGTGCGATCGCCGGTGACTCGAACGGCGCGGCGACGTTCCAGAACTCCGCGGGCAGCCGGCTGGTGTCGCCGCAGCGGATCCAGGGCCCCGACACGTTCACCGTCGAGGCGTGGATCAAGGGCAACGGCACGGGCCGCATCGTCGGGTTCGGCAACAGCAACAGCTCGACCGGCACGTCCAGCCAGACGGACCGGATCCTCTACGTCGACTCGGGCGGCCGGATCAGCTTCGGCGTCAACGACGGCACGCGGCGCGCCCTGCGCTCGCCGGGCCGGGTCGACAACAACGCGTGGCACCACGTGGTGGGCACGCTCGGTCCGGACGGCATGAAGCTGTACGTCGACGGCGCCCTGGTCGACCAGCGCGCCGCCACCACCCGCGGCCAGGCCATCACCGGCTACTGGCGGATCGGCGCCGACACGCTGGCCAACTGGCCCAACCGCCCGCTGCTCGGGCTGGGCGACCGGTTCTCCGGCACGATCGACGACGTCGCGGTCTACCCGACGGCGCTGTCCGCCGCCGCGGTGCTCGACCACCGGACCGTGGGGCTCCAGGGCCGCCCGAACCGGCCGCCGGTCGCCGAGGCGACCGCGACCGTCGAGGATCTCGTCGTGCAGGTCGACGGGCGTGGCTCGTCCGACCCTGATGGCCCGATCGCGTCCTACACCTGGGACTTCGGCGACGGCGAGACGGCGACCGGCGCCCAGGCGACCCACACCTACGCCGCCCCCGGCACCTACACGGTGACCCTCACCGTGGAGGACAGCGAGGGCGTCACGGCGCAGGACACGGTCGAGGTCGAGGCGACGGAACCCGCCGAGTTCGCGGTCGACACCTTCGACCGCACGGTGTCCTCGGGCTGGGGCTCGGCCACGAAGGGCGGGGCCTGGACCCTGTACGGGGCAGCGTCCGGCTACTCCGTGGCCGGCGGTGAGGGCGCCATGGACCTCTCGACGCCGGGCGCGAACCGCAAGGCGCAGCTCGCGGACGTCTCGGCGGCCGACGTCGAGGTCAGCGGGACGCTCTCGCTCGACGAGATCTCCGACGGCAGCGGCACCTTCGTCTCGCTGACCGGCCGCACCGGCGGGTTCTCCAGCGAGTACCGCGCGAAGGTCTGGGTCAAGGCGACCGGGGCCGTCCAGCTCCAGCTCGTCGCGCTCCAGTCCTCGGAGACGACGCTCGCCGCCGCGAACATCGCGGACCTGAGCGTCGGACCGGGTGAGAAGCTGGCGGTCCGGTTCCAGGTGACCGGCACCTCGCCGACCACCGTCCGGGGCAAGGTCTGGAAGGCCGGGACACCCGAGCCGGCGACGTGGCGCCTCACCGCCACCGACTCGACGGCCCAGCTGCAGGACGCCGGCGGCGTGGGTTACGCGCTCAGCCTGTCGGGCAACGTGACGACGGGTGCGAACGTCGTCCGGCTCGACGACTTCTGGGCGGGACCGCCTACGCCGTGACGTCGCCCCGCACCGCGGTCGCCCCAGCCCTGTCGTCCCTCGAGGGACGGCAGGGCTGGGGCGTTGCCGCGACCGGGCTCGCGGTGCTGTGCATGGTCCTCAGCGGCTTCAACCGCAACATCTTCTTCGGACTGACCCCGGGGCTCGCCCTCGCCCTCGTGCTGCTGCCCCTGTGGGCGTCCCAGCTGCGCAGCTCGCGGTGGGTCGCCTGGACGACCGTTCTCGCCGTCGTCTCGGTGGCGTGGGGCGCGTGGCTCACGATCTGGCACGCCGACACGCGGGGTGTGTCCACCGCGGGGACGCTCGAGGCGAGCTTCGTCGTGCTCGCGCTCGCCTGCGGCGTCGGGGCGGCCCTCTGGGCACGCAGTCGCACCTCGAACGCCGTGGTGGGTGCCGCGTTCGGCGTCGGGCTCGTGCTGGGCATCAACCCCGCCAGCGAGACGTTCGCCGAGAACCCCTGGCGGTTCGGGTTCTCCCTACCGGTCACGGTCCTGGTCCTCGCGATCGTCTCGCGCTTCCGCAGGCGCTGGCTCGACGTCGTGGCCGCGCTCGCGCTCGCGGGCGTCTCCGCGCTCAACGGCGGGCGGTCCAGCAGCGCGATCCTGCTCATGGTCGCGCTGCTCGTGGTGTGGCAGTCGTGGGGCAGGCCCGCGTCGTCGCGGCTCGCGGCGCTGCGCACGCTGCTGCTCTTCGGGCTGCTCGCGCTCGGGACCTACCTCTCGGTCCAGGCGGCGATCCTCGAGGGCGCGCTCGGCGAGAGCGCGCAGATGCGCACCGAGCTGCAGCTCTCGACGTCGGGCACGCTCATCACCGGCGGGCGCCCCGAGATCGGCGCGACCCTCGCGCTCATGGCCGAGGCCCCGGCCGGGTTCGGCGGCGGCAGCATCCCGTCGATGGCGGACCTGCTCGTCGCCAAGTCGGGCATGGCCGCCCTCGGGTACGACCCCAACAACGGGTACGTCGAGAACTACATGTTCGGCAGCGGCTTCGAGCTGCACTCGGTGATCGGCGACCTGTGGGCCTGGTGCGGCATCCCCGGGCTCGTGCTCTCCGTGGTGCTGCTGGTGTTCCTGGTGGTCCGCACGGCTGTCCTCACCACGGGGCGGGCCGCCTCGGCCCTCATCCTGTTCCTCGGGGTCAAGTCGGTGTGGAACCTGCTGTTCGCGCCGCTGGAGAGCGCCCTGACCGTGCTCGTCCTCGCCGTCGCGCTGATGGCCCCCGTCCTGGGGGCGGCGGGGAGGGCCGACCAGTGACCGGCGCACCCGCCCCTGCCGCTCCGCCCGGCCGCGAGACGTGGATCGACGCGGGCCGCGGCCTCGCCGTCCTCCTCGTGGTCGTCTACCACGCCGCGCGGTGGTTCGACGTGCCCGCGTGGGAGCAGGTCAACGACTACCTCTCCGCCGTCCGCATGCCGTTCTTCTTCATGATCTCGGGGCTGCTGGCGCACCGCGTGGCTGCGCGGGGCGAGGCCGGCACGTCCTGGCGGACCCTCTGGGACCGGCGGCTGCGGCTGTACGTGTGGGTCTTCGTGGTGTGGGAGTGCATCGGCACCGCGTGCTACCTGGTCGGCTTCGCGCTGCGCGGCACGCCGCTCGGCGTCGGGCCGATGGTGCGCGACCTCCTCCTGTCGCCCGTCCGCCCGCAGTTCGAGCTGTGGTTCATCTGGGCGCTGGCGCTGTTCTGCGTGCTTGCCCGGCTGCTGCGGTCGGTCGACCCGGGGTGGCACCTCCTGCTCGCCGCCGCACCGTCGGTCGTCGCGCTGACCGACGGCTTCGACCTCGGCAACGTCGGGTGGAACGGGGCGCTCAAGTACTACGTGTTCTTCGTCTGCGGCATGCAGCTGCGCGCTCTCCTGCTCCGGTTCACGCGCACACCCTGGGGCGTCCGGGTCGCGACGGTGGCAGGGTGGGCGGTGCTCGCGGCCGTCGTCGAGACAGCGGGCCTGCGCTCCGTGGTCGGCGTCTACTTCGCGCTGTGCGTCGCCGGCGTCCTCGCGGGCGCCGCGCTCGGCACCTTCCTCGCGCGCAGTGCCGTGCTGGTCCGTACGGGCACCTCGACCCTCCCCGTCTACCTGGGTCACACGCCGGTGATCATCCTGGGATCGTCCCTGGTGTTCGCCCTGGTCGGCTCGACGACGCTCCCGCACGCGGCCGGGCTGCTCGCCGTGCCGGCCGCGACCGTCGTGGCCACGGCCCTGTCGCTCCTGGTGCACCGCTGGACGGCGTCGAGCCCCCTGCGCTACCTCTACGCGCCCCCGCCATGGACGGCGTCGCGGCGAACTACTGAGTCCGCGGCCCACCGCCGACCGTAGGGATCCTCGGTCTCTTCGCCCGCATGCGCCGACAGCTCCTACGCTCGCCGGCCTGCCGCTCATGGCGCACCCGGCGCCACCCCAAGATCACCTTTCAACCCGACGTTAATCGGCTTTGACGGGCCTCAAAGCCGAGAAACGGCGGGATGAAAAGTGATTCCCGGCGACGACCAGGCGGGACCACCGCCCCACCGAGACCTCACGCCGGCGCCGCGATGACCTCGCGGGCGAACAACCACGCGTCCGCCTCGAGGCGCGAGTCCTGGCTGGGCAGCGACGCGCGCACGGACTCCGGGTCGAGCGGGTGGGCCGCCGCCTCCGCCAGCACGGGAGCGAGCAGCTCCGCGAGGGAGCCGGCGGGGATCACGCCGTGGCCCGCGCGCTCCAGCCAGTCGGCGATGCCGGTCTCGTCGGTGGTCACCACCGTGCAACCGTGCGCGAGGCCCTCGACCAGGGGCAGCCCGACCTGCTCGCGCCACGCGCCCTGCCGCCGTGACGGCAGCACCACGACCGACGCCCGCCGCAGCTCCGCGTGGACGACGTCGCGGGGCGGGTCGGCGATCACGCGCACGCGGTCGTCGGCCCGGGCCGTCTCGTACGCCCGGTCCAGCAGGGCGCCGCGGCCCACCACGGTGAGCACGGCGCCGGGCAGACGGCGTCGCACGGCACCCCAGGCCGCGAGCACCGCGTCGAACCCCTTGCGGGGCGAGAGGTCACCGAGGAACAGGATGCGGCCGGGTGCCTTGTCGGGCGTGGCGCCCGCGGGGACGCAGTCGCACGGGGCGGGCAGGGCCTCGATGGTGGTCCAGTGCGGCCGGCGTCGTCCGGCCAGGCCGAAGACGCTGCCGTAGAGCTGCCGTGACGTCTCGGTGCCGAACGCGACCCGGTCGGTGCGCCGCCAGACCCAGCGGGCGAGCAGCAGGTCGAGCGCGCGGCCGAGGCGGGGCCACCAGGCCGTCGGACGGGGGAGCGCGCGCGGGTCGATGTTGCCGATCGCGTAGGTGACCACCCGGGTGCGGCGGCGCCGCAGCACGTCGCTCACCGCGAGCGCGAGCACGACGGCGGCCGCACGGCGCACGCAGTCGATGGCGGCGGGCTCGTTGATCTCGACGATCCGGTAGCCGCGCCGGGCGACGAGCCACGCGCACCGGAGGTCGCCGACCTGCTCCGGCCGCACGCGGCCGACCAGGTCCTCGTCGAAGTCGTAGCGGCTGTCCTGGTAGAGGATGTCGGCCGGCGGCAGGGCCAGGGCGCGCTCGAGGTGCGCGGTGCGGAGTGTCTTGTAGACGCGTGCGTCACGCGGTCGGGCGTCACCCGGCACGTTCATCGGCGGTCCCCAGCTCGATCACGGGCGGGATGGCCGGCGGCATGCCCGCCGGCTTCAGCCGCAGGGTCGGGGCGTTCGGTCCGGTGAGGTCGGCCGCGACGGCCTGCGCCGGCGGCGCGGTCCGCGGGGCCGGCGGGGCGCCGGACGCGGGTGCGGCGTTGCCCGCGTCGGCGGGCGGCCTGCGGCCGTCGACGCCCGGGATCCCGCCCGGCCCCGGCACGACACCGGGCGCCCGGCCGGACGCCGGCGCAGCGGCCCCGGTGCCGGGGGCGGGCACGGCGCGGATCGCCCCGGTCGGCAGGCTGAGCGGCGCGTGCTGCCGGGAGGAGCCGGGCAGCAGGCGCGGCCACCGCCGTCGTCGGGTGCTGTAGCCGTAGTAGGTGCCGTCCGGGCCGGACCGCGGCGCGAACGTCAGGATGAAGCCGAGCACGCGCGCCTCGACGCCCGCGAGGGCCCGCAGGGCCTGGGCGAGCTGCTGCCTGCGCACGCGCCGGGCGCCCGCGACGACCACGACGCCGTCGGCCATGGTGGCCAGGAGGGCGGCGTCGGAGACCGGCAGGAGGGGTGGCGCGTCGATGACGACGACGTCGTACTCCGCCCGGGCGGTCGCGACGAGGTCCTGCGTGGCCTGCGACGCGATGAGCTGGTGCGGGTTGGGCGGGATGGGCCCGACCGGGAGCACGTCGAGCTCGCCGGGCCCGTACCGCTGGACGAGGTCGGCCATCGCGGCCCGCCCGACCAGGGCCGTGGTGAGGCCCGCGGCCTCCTCCAGCCCCAGCGACGTGGCGACCGACGGCCGGCGCATGTCGCAGTCGACCAGCAGCACGCTGCTGCCGCTCTCGGCGAAGGTGGAGGCGAGGTTGATCGCCGTCGTCGACTTGCCCTCGCCGGGCACGCTCGACGTCACCACGAGCACGCGGGCCGGCGTCGTCGCGTCGACGAAGGAGAGGTTCGTCTGCACGCGCCGGTACGCCTCCGCGCGGGTGCTCAGCGGGTCCTGCGTGGCCGGGACCCGGGCCAGCTTCCGCTTGGCCACCGGGATGGAGCCGAGCAGGCCTGCGCCCTCCGAGACGAGCTCGAGGTCGCTGGCCGACCGGATACGGGTGTCCAGCACGGCCCAGAGCAGCACGAGCACCACGCTGAGCGCGAGGCCCGCGGCGCCGCCCGCTGCCGTGAGCAGGCGCGTGCGGGGCGCCGACGGGTACTGCGGCACCTCGGCCGACGACACCACCGTCACCGCGATGGCCTGGCCGCCGCCGGGCGTCTCGGGCGACAGGTCGACGACGGTCGACGAGAGCTGGTCGGCGACGGCGTTCGCGATGAGCGCCGAGCGCTCCGGGTCGCCGTCCTCGACCTTGATCTCGATGATCGAGGTGTTGAGCGGGGAGTCGGCCGTGACAGCCTTGGCGAGCTGCCGCCCGGTGACGTCCCCGAGCTCCGCGGCGACCGGGTCCAGCACCACCGGCATGTCGGTGAGCGCCGCGTAGGACTCGATGAGGTTCTTCACGTACGTCGAGCCCTGCAGCAGGTCGCTGGTGGACTCGCCGGTGTTGAGCGAGACGTAGACCTTCGCCGTCGCGGTGTAGGAGGGCGGCGTCGACCAGGCCCAGCCGAAGGCGGCGAGCGCTCCGGCGAGCGCGACGCTCACGATCACCGCCCAGCGCCTGCGCAGCACGTTCGCGTACTCGACCAGTTCCACGTCCTGCCTCCCTGTAGTCGTCCGGCCTGTGTCGTCAGCGGTCAGAGCCGGCCGAGGCTCGAGGAGTGGCGCGGCTGCGGCTGCGCGACGGGCAGCGGACCGGACCGGGGTGGCTTGCTGCCCAGGAGCCAGGGCTGCCTGCCGGTGCCGAGCACCCCGCAGACCGTGTCGGTAGCCGACGTGATCCGCTCGAAGACGCGGCGGTAGACCTTCTCGCTGCGCCCGTAGGGGTCCTCGATGTCGAGCTCGCGCGTGAGTGCCGGGTGGTTCAGGCGCTCGAGGCTCACGAGCTCGGGGACCTGCGCCCAGCGCGCGGCGTCGTCCGAGGCCGAGCGGGCGCCGGGCGACGTGCTGAGCACGTGCGCGAGCTCCAGCAGCGTGAAGGTGCGGCGCACGGCCTCGGGGACGGCCCGCACGACCGCGGCGCGCTGCGCGCGGGTCATGGTGATGACGACGGTCGCCGAGCGGATGGCGTCGGCGGTGAGCTGGTGCGCGGTGAACGGGCCGGTGTCGAGGCCGCGCGCCTGCAGGAGGCTCGCCATGCGCGGCTCGATCGGCTCGCCCCTGCGGGCGCGCACGCCTGCGCTGCTGATGCGGACGGTGCCGTCGGTCCGGGCCGTGAGCAGGCGCGCGAGGACGGGGGAACGACAGATGTTCCCCGTGCACACGGCAAGGACCGACGTCGACATGGTGGTGCCAAGCATGCCGCGACGCTATGTCCACGAGCGGCCGTTCGGTGCGCTTTCACCCGAAAGTCACCCGAGCGGGGTGAATTGCGTATCTGACCGGCAGCGGGTGAACTGCACGTTCACCCGCTCCCGAGGCCCCTTGGGCATCCCATCGCGGCGGGAGCGCTCCTAGCCTTCCTGCCATGACAGTGGTGGGTTACGCGCCTGGCGCCTGGGACCTGTTCCACGTGGGGCACCTCAATGTCCTCCGGCACGCCAAGGACCACTGCGACCACCTGGTCGCCGGTGTGGTGGACGACGCCATGCTCGAGCTGGCCAAGGGCCGCCGCCCCGTGGTGCCGGTGATCGAGCGCGCGGAGATCGTGCGTCACATCGAGTTCGTCGACGAGGTCTTCGTCGAGACGCAGCCCGACAAGATCGAGACGTGGCGCAGGCGGCGGTTCGACGTCTTCTTCAAGGGTGACGACTGGAAGGGCACGGCCAAGGGCCGCGACCTCGAGCGCCGGTTCGCCGAGGTGGGGGTCGAGGTCGTCTACTTCCCCTACACGGTGCACACGTCGAGCACCAAGCTGCGGCGCGCGCTCGACCTCCTGGACGGCACGTCCGCGGGCGCGCCGGCGCAGGAGGCCGCGCGCGGCTGAGGCACGGGATGTCGGTGGCGGCGCCTAGGCTTGGGGGCGATGACTTCCCTCTTCGACAGCCTGTCCCTGCCCGGCCTCGAACCCGCCGCGCCGGGTGACGGGGCACGCCTGCCGAGCACCGCGCCCCGCTGGGACGACGAAGCGCCGGACGGCGACCCGGGCGAGGCGGCGCTGCCCGCGGAGCCGGAGTGGCTGGCGGGCCTGCCGCACGAGTCGGAGGCGCCGCGGGCGCGGGGCGCCTACGCGCACCTCGACCCCGAGGAGCTGCTGGCCGGGCTGAACCCGCAGCAGCGTGCCGCCGTGGTGCACGAGGGCGGGCAGCTGCTCATCGTGGCGGGCGCGGGCTCGGGCAAGACGCGCGTGCTCACGCACCGCATCGCCTACCTGCTGGCCACGGGCCGTGCGCGCGCCGGCGAGATCCTCGCGATCACGTTCACCAACAAGGCGGCCGCGGAGATGCGCGAGCGCGTCGAGGGCCTGGTCGGGCCGTCCGCCGGCCGCATGTGGGTGTCGACGTTCCACTCGGCGTGCGTGCGCATCCTGCGCCGTGAGGCGGCGCACCTGGGGCTCCGGTCGAGCTTCAGCATCTACGACGCGGCGGACAGCCAGCGCCTCATCACGCTGGTCACGCGCGAGCTCAACCTCGACCCGAAGAAGTACCCGGCGCGCGGTCTGTCGAACAAGATCAGCGACCTCAAGAACGAGCTGGTCGACCCGGAGACCTACGCGCAGCAGGCGCGGGCGTACGCCGAGCAGGAGGCGCAGGCCGCGCCCGAGGGCGGCATCCGCAGGCCCTGGGGCGGGCAGTCGGCGGACGAGCGCAACGCCGCCACGCCGAAGTTCGACCAGGTGCTGGCCGACGTCTACACCCGGTACCAGGCCCGCCTCGCGCAGGCGAACGCCCTCGACTTCGACGACATCATCATGACGACGGTGAACCTGCTCCAGGCGTTCCCGAACGTCGCCGAGCACTACCGGCGCCGGTTCCGGCACATCATGGTCGACGAGTACCAGGACACCAACCACGCCCAGTACACGCTGGTGCGGGAGCTGGCGGGCGTCGGCACGTCCGAGGAGACGGGGCTGGACCCGGCGGAGCTCACCGTCGTGGGCGACTCCGACCAGTCCATCTACGCGTTCCGCGGTGCGACGATCCGCAACATCCTCGAGTTCGAGCAGGACTACCCCGAGGCGACGACGATCCTGCTGGAGCAGAACTACCGCTCCACGCAGAACATCCTCAGCGCGGCGAACGCCGTCATCTCCCGCAACGCCGGGCGCACGCCCAAGCGGCTGTGGACCGACTCGGGTGCCGGCGCCAAGATCGTCGGCTACGTCGCGGACGACGAGCACCAGGAGGCGCGCTTCGTCGCCGACGAGATCGACCGGCTCGGCGACACCGAGGGCGTGCGCCCGGGCGACGTCGCGATCTTCTACCGCACCAACGCCCAGTCCCGGGCGCTCGAGGAGGTGCTGGTCCGCGTCGGCCTGCCGTACAAGGTGGTGGGCGGTACGCGGTTCTACGAGCGCCGCGAGGTCAAGGACGCGATCGCCTACCTGCGCGCGCTGTCCAACCAGGACGACGACGTGAACCTGCGCCGCATCCTCAACGTGCCCAAGCGCGGGCTGGGGGACCGGGCCGAGTCGCTGGTGGCGACGTTCGCCGACCGGGAGCGCGTCTCCTTCGGAACCGCCCTCGAGCGCGCCGACGAGATCCCCGGCATGACGACCCGCTCGCTCAAGCCGCTGCTCGCGTTCCGCGACATGATGCGCGAGCTGCGCGCGCTGGTCGACGACGGCGCGGCGCCCGCGGAGGTGCTCGGCGCCGTGCTCGACAGGACGGGGTACCTCGCCGAGCTGCGCGCGAGCGACGACCCGCAGGACGAGGGCCGTGTCGAGAACCTGGCCGAGCTGCACGCCGTCGCCGTCGACTTCGGCGAGACGGACCCGGAGGGCTCGCTCGCCGACTTCCTGGAGCGGGTGTCGCTCGTCGCGGACAGCGACCAGATCCCCGACGAGGACGTCGCCGACGGTGCCGCGGAGGAGGCCCCCCGCGAGGACCCGGGCGTCATCACGCTGATGACGCTGCACACCGCCAAGGGGCTGGAGTTCCCCGTCGTCTTCCTCACCGGCATGGAGGACGGCACGTTCCCGCACATGCGCTCGCTGCACGACGACGACGAGCTCGCCGAGGAGCGCCGCCTCGCCTACGTGGGCATCACGCGGGCGCGGGAGCGGCTCTACGTGACGCGGTCCTCGACCCGCGCGGCGTTCGGCATGGCCAACGAGTTCCCCGAGAGCCGGTTCCTCCAGGAGATCCCGGAGGAGCTGTGGGACTGGCGGCGGCGCGAGTCGTCGACGGCGGCCATCCGGGGCGGACGCGGCGGCTGGGGCGGCGGGTACGGCTCGGGCGGGTACGGCGCCGGCCGCGGGCCCGGCCGGGGGCAGGGCGGCTACGGCTCGGGCCGCGGCGACTCCGGGTCCGGCCGGGCGGCGACGACGGGCTCGCGGGGCGGGTCGGTGTCGTCGGGCGGCCAGGCCAACCCGTTCTCCCCGCAGCGCAAGAAGGCGGGCGCCTCGGGCGGGTTCGGCGGCATCTCGGTCCAGAAGGACATCCCCAGCCTGGAGATCGGCGACCGCGTCACGCACGACTCGTACGGGCTCGGCACGGTCGTGGACGTCGAGGCGAACGCCGTCGTGAAGATCGACTTCGGCACCAACGGCACCAAGCGCATCGCGCTGAAGTACACGGCGATCACGAAGCTCTGACCGGCGGGCCCTTTGGCGCTCGTCGTCCGATATGGGCCACTATGTGTCGCCATGAGGATCCTGGTCTCCGCCGGCCGCCTGTTCCTGGCGCACTGGCCCGCGCTGCTGACGCTCGGGCTGCTCGGCGTCGCCGTGCGCAACGGCGCGATGTGGGGCGCGGTCGAGCTCAGCCAGTGGAACTCGACCGTCGGCCAGGCCCTGCTGATCCTGAGCCCGCTCGGCTACCTCCTGCCCGTGATCGGCATGCTCTGGGTGTGCCGCGCGTCGCTGCCGGTGCTGTGTCCCGAGCCGGCGCCGGGCCCGGCGGACACCGTCCCCGGGCTGCTCACCGGCCACCGTGCGCCGACGATGCCGTCCGAGAAGCGTGAGCGGCGCCTGATCGACATCGCGCTGTCCGTGCTGGTCCCGTTCCTCGTCGTGTACGAGGTCGAGGGCCTCATGGACGCCGACCAGGCGCGGTTCGCCAACGAGGCGGCCGCGGACGAGCTGTTCAACGACACCTTCACCGCCGAGGGCGTCGACTTCGTCGCCCGCCTCGGCATCTGGTCCGGCTGGACGCTGATCGCGATCATCGCCGCCGCGTTCGCCCTGCGCTGGCTCCTCGGCCGGCTCGAGGGCCGGGTCGGCTTCGTCGGCATCGCGGTGCTCGGCGCGCTCATCGAGATCTACTGGACCAACCAGGCGGCCACCCAGATCGAACGGGTGCAGGCGGGGCTCTGGAACGTCGCGGAGGGCAGGCAGCTCGTCGCCGCGGCGACCGGCACGATCGGGTCGGCGCGCGAGGCCGTGGGCGAGACCGGGGGCGCGGTGGCGACCTTCGTCGTCGACGGCGCGGGCACCGTCCTCGACTCGCTCGACGTCGTCGTCGTCGCGCCGCTGGCCTGGCTCGCGATCGGCGCCGTCGTGCTCGGGCACCGGCTCATGGAGCCGCCGTCCACCGAGCACCGCTGGCTCGACCGCATGACCTGGCTCCCGGCCGGGCTGCGCTCGCTGCTCGAGTCGCTCAC
The DNA here is from genome assembly GCF_013004695.1 of Promicromonospora citrea. Taxonomy (GTDB): domain Bacteria; phylum Actinomycetota; class Actinomycetes; order Actinomycetales; family Cellulomonadaceae; genus Promicromonospora; species Promicromonospora citrea. The sequence goes on along the minus strand of NZ_JABEMG010000030.1, from coordinate 17,993 downwards.
CGAGGACGTCCGCGCCCGCCTCGCGGCGCTCTGGGACGGCCTGCGGATGATCCGGGTCGGCGGCCTGGGGCCGATGCTCGTGTTCTGCCTCGGCTACCTCGTGGTCATGCGGGCGCCGTACGCGGTCGGCTGGCTGGTGCGCACCGTGACGGGCCCCGTGCCGAGCGACACCTGGCTCGCGTTCAGCCCGATGGAGGCGGCGGCGGGCCTCGCCCTCTCGCTGGCGCTCGCCGCACCCCTCGTGGCGGCGACCGTCGCGCGGCTCGTCGAGCGCGGCCTCGCCGTCCGCGAGGAGGAGGCCGAGGAGGCCCGCCTCGTCACGGCAGGTCGATCGTGACGTACTCGGGCCCGCCGAACGCGAGCCACACCTCCGCGACCGTGACGCCCGGGTCGACGAGCACGTACGACGTGACGTCCCACGCGGGCTCGACGCTGAGGGAGTCCTCCGCGTCGGCCGGCAGGCAGCGGTTGAGGGTGCCGGTCAACGCGTCGGAGGTGTCCTCGCCGTAGCGGGTGCCGTCGTCGGCCACGAGGACCACCTGGCAGCCCAGCAGGTCGGTCTGCGGCTCGGCGGCGAGGTGCAGGCGCACCGCGTACGCGGCGGAGCCCTCGGGGATCGGGGTCGGGTCGCCGTACAGGGGCGCCGGGAGGGCGGTCACCTGCTCGACGCCCGTCACCGTCACGTCGACCTCGCGCACCACCGTGGTGCCCGCACGCCCCGGCACGGTCGACCACAGGTCCAGGTACTCGCTCGTGAGGTGGGCCACCCCGCCCTGCGCCACCCGGTCGACCTCCTCGTGCAGGCCGGTCGGCCACCAGAACGCCCAGACGCGGAACGACGACGCGCCCGCCGCCACCACGACCGCGAGCGGGAGCAGCAGCAGCCAGACCGCGTTGCGCCGCCACCAGCCCCTGCGCGGGGCGCGCGACGGCGGCCCCGGCGGGACCGAGCCGGGCAGCATGCCCGGCGGACGGCCCGGCGGCAGACCGGGCGCGGGCTGCCGCGGGTAGTGCTCCCCGCCCGGCCCCGGCACCGCCGGGGTCACCAGCGTGGTCATCCCTCGTCTCCTTCGCCTGTCGTGGCCGGGGTGGCGAACCCCTGCGGCTCGGGCGTCACCGTCTCGGTCGCCTCCCACAGCGCGGGCGCCTCGTCCGCCGTGATCCCCAGGCCGACGACGGCGACCGCGTCCCGCCGTTGCTCCGCGTACTCCTCGCTCTGGCTGCCGCGCGCGAGCCGCACCGTCGCGCCCGCCAGGGCCTCCTGCGGCACGTCGAAGCAGTAGGTGGCGTGCCAGGCGTAGCCGGGTTGGGTGCTCACCGACACCGCGCAGTCGCCGAGCGCCGCCGGCCAGTACCGACGGCCCCGCGCGTCGGTGATCTCGGCCCCGGCGAAGGTCGTCGCCTGCTGCGTGGCGCGCCAGGTCACGTCGACGACGACGAACGTGCCACCGGCCAGCGCGGTCTCGGCGAAGCCTGCGACCGTGTCCGCGACGCGCACGTCCGTCACGGTGAGCTCGGCGTAGTCGAGGTCGAGCGTCTCGCCGACCGCGCCCTCGACGACGAACGGGTCGTCCACCCCGCTGTCCAGCGGCAGGGCCGTGACCAGCGCGCAGCCCGCCGTGACCGCGCCGACGACCAGCGCGGTGCCCCGCCACGTGACCCGGCGGCGTCCGTGCCTCACGGCTGCGCCGCCCCGGGCGCGGCGGCCTCGTCGTCGGCCTCTCTCGCCTGCTCGACGGCGACGTCGCCCGCGAAGGCGACCTCGCCGACGCTCCAGTGGCCGTCGTCCAGGCCGGCGAAGTCCTCCTCGACCCAGTCGAGGCCGGCGATCTCGACCGGCACGCTCGCGCCCGCGAAGTCCCCGCTCTGCTCCCAGATCAGCGCGAGCCGGTAGGGCACGCCGGGGTTGAGGGCGCTGCGGCTCGTGCCGTCCGCGATGTTGACGACGGTGGGGGAGGGGAGCTCGGGGTCCTCGGGCGCGGGGCTCGGGTCGGCGGGCGCCGTGCCTGCCGGGGTGTCCGGCGCCGCGTCCGGTTCCGGCTCCGTGCCGATCGCCGCGTCAGGTTCGGCGAGGAGGTCGCCGCCCAGGTTGCCGAGCGGCTCCTCCGGCACGATGCCGACACCCCGCGGCGCCGGGACGGCGTCGGCGAGCGTGGTGGAGTACTCCGGCACGTCGCCGGTGTTGGTCACGTCCACGACCACGGCGAGCATGTGGTTGCCCGGCTCGGGCACGAGCCAGCCGAGCTCGTCGGCGACGGCGGCCTTCTCGACCGTCAGCTCGAACGGGCCCACCTCGACCGCGGTGCCCGGGATGAGCGGGTCGGCCTGCGCCTGGGCCTCGCTCCACGCGCCGAACGGGGTGAGGGCGACGAGGGCCCCGGCGACGCCGACCCCGACGCGCTGCACCGTCGACATGTCGTCGACGACCGCCGTGACCACGCGCCGTCCGAGGCGGAACGCGAGGTCGGGTCCGTCGTTGCGGGCGTGCTTCATGGCCCACGATCGTAGCGGTGCACAAGGGACGTTCCGGGCGAACCGCTCGTGGTTCCCGGCCGTCGCTCCCGCAACCCAGCGATCGTGCCCGGATCCAGGGCCGGATCCGGGCACGATCGCTGGGTCGGCGCGGGCGCGGCGGGGGCGCGGCGCGCGGCGCCTCAGGGCGTCAGCGGAGGCCGAACGCGCGGGTCAGCGTCTGGGTGACGCCGTTGCCCTCGCTGTCCGTGACCGACGTGCGCAGCGTGACGAACCGTGCGCCCTTCGGCGCCGCCAGCCGGCCCGACCACGCGCCGTGGTCCCGCGTCAGAGCCAGCGTGCGCCACGTGGCGCCGTCGTCGTACGACACCTCGACCGTCGGCCGACCCACCGTGGCCGCGATGCCCGTCATGTGCGACGGCGTCACGGACAGCCGGGCCGAGCGAGCGGCACGCCCCGCGGCGTCGGTGTCGACGGCGTAGTCGAGCTGGACGAGCGGCAGCGGCTCGGCGGCGTCCGGGCCCGACGCGCTCGACGTGAACGTCCACTCCGTGTACGTGTGCGTCGAGTACGTGCCGGTCCAGTCCGCCCGGTCGTTGTCCACCACCACGCGGTACGGCAGCTCCTCGTCGGCCAGGCCGGTGACCGGCAGAAACTCCGCGTTGCCCCAGAGCAGCTGGGTGTCGCCCTGGTAGAGCGCCGCCCAGTTGCGCACGTCGGTGTTGCCGCCGCCGGTCACGCCGACGTGCCCGGACCCGGAGTCGCCCCAGCCCGGCACCGCGACGTACATCTGGTCGAGGTAGCGGATCGGCTGCAGGTCCAGCTCGCCCATGCGGGGCCGCAGGATCGGCCCGAAGAACGTCACCTCGCTCGTCGTGCGGGGCTCGTACGTCAGCAGGTCGATCGCCGTCTGGCTCATCTCGCCCGGCAGGTGCGCGCTCTGGGTCCAGGTGGTGTCCGCGTCGACCCAGTCCGTGCGCTCGCCCTGCGCGGGCGCCGGGAGCTGGTTGCCCGCGGTCCAGCCGTGCCAGAGGTCGAACCGCGACTCGAGCGCCGGACCCGGCTCGTCGTGCAGGAACGCGACGTCGACCCGCGCGAGGTCCCGCTTCGACGACGTCCACGTCGGCCGGGCGGGCACGCCGCCCTCCCAGTGGTGCACGACGTCGTACGCGTACTCCGTCGTCGGGCTCGACGTCACCGTGACCGCGGGCCGGCGGCCGTCGAGCGACCGCTCCAGCCGGTCACCCTGACCGGAGGTCAGCGTGGCCACGGTCAGCGGCGCGGGGCCGCCCGGGATCCACGGGGCCTCGTCCCACGGCGCCAGGCGGCCGACGCCGTCGTGCACGACGAGCAGGAGGCGCGCCCCGGCGTCGGCGGCCGCGTCCGCGAGCGGCGCGACCTCCTCGACCGTGCTCGCGTGCGCCACGACGGCGCTGCCCTTCACCGCGGGCGGCTTCGGCCCGTGGCCCGGGCCGCCATTCGCCGCCTGCGCGAGGTCGGCGACGCCGTCGACCTCGACCACCGGCAGCGTCCGCCGCCCGGCGGGCAGCGGCGCGGAGCCACGCTTCACGCGCAGGTCGCCCAGCTCGGTGCGCCCCGCGTCGATCGTGAGCGCGGGCTGCTCCAGGCGGAGCCACGTGCCGAACTCGAACAGGCCGTCGGTCGTCTCCCGGTCCGTGGGCAGCGCCCACAGGCTGTCGTACTCCGCCCCGGGGAAGTTCGAGCTCGCCGTCAGCCCGCCGTTCGGGTAGGAGCGCAGGATGTCGAGCCGCATCGCGGCGGGGTCGGTCTCCTGCGGCACGACGGCCTCGACCTGGACCGCCTCCCGCGCGTCCAGCACGACCGAGCGGTCCTCGCCGAGGTCCACGTCGACGAAGCTGAGCAGGGCCGCGCCGCGCGAGCCCGGCCCGTGGGCGCCCTCGACGTCGACGGTCAGCCAGCCGCTGTAGCTCGCGACCGGCAGCTCCAGCGAGGCCGTGCCGGTCTCGTCGAGGTCGGCACCCGCGAAGATCTCGTCCGAGGTGATGACCAGCTTGCCGCTCGCCGGCCGCCCCTCGTCGTCCTTCACGGTGACGGTGAGGGTCTGCCGCTGCCCCTCGCGGCTCGCCCCCGTCAGCGTCCGGGCACGCACCGTGCCGGTGCCGTCCGTCGCCACGACGCGCGCGTCGAGCACCGCCTCGGCCGGCAGGAGCGACAGGTCGGCCGTGAGCTCCACCGACGCCGTGCCGTGCGCCGGCACCGTGACCGAGTCCGCGGACAGCGCGAGGAAGCCCTCGGGCACCGGCCCGTCGATCGTGAGGTCCAGGTCGACCGGCTCGTCGCCCAGGTTGGTGTACGTGATCGGCTTCGACTCCGGCCCGGTCGGCTCCTCGCTCCACGCGTGGACGCCGAACCCGGCGGTCGCGGTGCCGAACACCGTCGCGCCGACGGCGGCCACGGCGTCGACGCGGCCGCTGCCGGTCTCGTACGCGGTGAACTCCGGCGTGGCGGCCGCCGTGCTGACGATCGCCTCCTTGATCTGCTCCGCCGTCCAGTCCGGGTGCTCGGCCGCGACCAGCGCCGCCGTGCCCGCGACGTGCGGGGCGGCCATCGAGGTGCCGCTCATCGTCACGTAGTCCCCGGAGCCGCGCACGAGCTGCGAGCGGGCCGCGAGGATGTCGACGCCGGGCGCGCTGACCTCCGGCTTCATGCCGCCGTCGAGCGCGGGGCCGGTGCTGGAGAACTCGGCGAGCGCGTCGGAGGAGTCGACGGCGCCCACGGTGAGCGCCGAGTCGGCGATCGCCGGCGTGCCGATCGTGCGCGGGCCCGAGTTGCCCGCCGCGGTGACGAACAGCGCGCCGGTCTCGGCCGTGAGCTCGTCGAGCGCGACCGCCATGGGGTCGTCCACGCCGGCGGGCGCGCCGCCCAGGCTCATGTTGATCACACGGGCGTCCTGGTCGCGGGCGGCCCACTCCATGCCGGCGATGATCCAGGACTCCTGGCCCCGGCCGTCGCTGTCCAGGACCTTGCCGACGTGCAGCCGCGCGCCGGGCGCGACGCCCCGCTCGACGCCGCCGGACGCGGCGCCCGTGCCGGCGATCGTCGACGCCACGTGCGTGCCGTGGCCCGCGTAGTCCTCGATGAAGCTCTCACCCTCGACGAACGTCTCCGCCGCGGCCATCTGGTCGGCCAGGTCGGGGTGGTTCGGGTCGATGCCGGAGTCGAGCACCGCGACGTCGACCCCCTCGCCGGTGTTGCCGGCGGCCCACACCTCGGGTGCGCCGATCTGGGCGGTCGACTCGGCGAGGTCGGCGGTGACCGGGCCGTCGAGCCAGACCTTCTCGATGCCGTGCGCGAAGCCGGGCTCGCCCGTGCCGCGGGCGCCGGCCTCCGGCTCGGTGAGGTCGGCCCAGAACGCGGCCGCCTCGTCGCGGTCGGCCGTGACGGCCGCGCCGTCGACGCTCGGCAGCGCGCGCACGACGTCGGCCCCGTCGAGCGGCTCGGCGGCGCGCGACCGTGCCGCCGCCGCGGAGTACCGGACGATCAGCGGCAGCGTGTCGGCGGCGTCGTACCCGTGCTCGAGGAGCCGGGTGACGTCGAACAGGCGGTCGTCGAGCGCGCCTGCCGTCACGTAGGACAGCGCGGCGTCCGGGTAGACGTAGGTCCGGCCGTCCCGCACGGTGCGGGTGTAGGACGCGGGGGCGCCGTCGGGACCGGCGACGTTCGTGACGGTCGTGCCGTCCGCCGTCGTCGCGACGGTGACGGTGTCGCCGGTGATCAGCGTGACGCTGCGCGAGCCGGGGGCCGACGGCGGGAACGCCGCCGTCGTGCCGCCCGGCGCGCCGGGGCCGCCCGGGGTGGTGGGTACCGCGGCCGTCGCCGACCCGGCACCGACCGCCAGGGCGGCCGTCACTCCTGCGGCGACGAGCCCCCGGACAGGGGTGGAGATGGAGAGCACAGAAGTCCCTTTCGAGAGAACGTGCCCATTTCCTAACCGGGGGTGCCGGACCGGTGGGTTTCGCGGAGGTTACAGAGGGTCGGAATCCTGGCCGATACCGGTCAGGTGGCAGGTTCCGGACGACAGTCGGCCGGTCGCGGCGGCGTCAGGCGGCCTCCGCCGTCCCCTCCGCGAGCTGCCGCACCCGGTCGACGTCGGCCCCGGCCCGGACCAGGACGCGCCGGGCGGGAGAGCCGTCGTCCCGGGTCAGCCCCAGCAGCACGTGCCCGCCGGTGATCTCCCGCGAGCCGAGCCGCACGGCCTCGCGGAGCGCGAGCTCGAGTCCTTTCCTGGCGTCGGGCCGGAAGGGGACCTGCCGGCGCCGTCGCCGCAGCATCCGGCGGGCGCGGGTCAGCGCACCCTCGCCGAACGAGGCCTCGGTGCGCCGCTCCACCTCGGCGAGGTCGATGCCGACGCCGGCCAGCACCTCGGCGTCGAGCGCCTCGCCCTCCGTGATGCTCGCGCGGGCCCGCGCGCCGACGTCGGCGGGGTCGAGGCCCGCCCCGCTCAGCGCGTCGCGGGCCGGACCGGGCCGCTCGGCGAGCGCGACGAGCAGGTGGCGGCCGTCGATCTGGTCGCTGTGGGTCTCCATGGCCACCTGGAGGGCCTCGGTGACGGCGGCCCGGGCGTCCTTCGTGAACTTCTCGAACATCAGATCCTCCGGTTGTACTTCTTGTGCACCGCCTGCCGGGAGACGCCCAGCGCGTCGGCGACGTCCTGCCACGACCAGCCGAGCCGCCGCGCGCGCTCGACCTGGAGCACCTCGAGGCGGTCGGCCAGCTCGCGCAGGGCCCGGACGGCGCGCAGGCCCTCGGCGGGGTCGTCCCCGGCGGCGGATGCGGCGAGTGCTTGCTCGGTCATGTGTCAACCATGGTTGACACACCGGGCTGTTGTCAACCATGGTTGACAACGGTGTGGTGACCGCCACGCGGACAGGCGCGGAATACCGCCGCTTCGTTCGGAAGCACCGGCGATCCAGGGCTACGCTGTACCGGGATGTCTTGACGTCGAGACATCGCTTCAGCCGGGCTCCGGGCGACACGACGTCCGAGCCGCATCCCGATGGAAGGACGCAGCAGGGTGGACCTGTTCGAATACCAGGCGCGCGACATCTTCGAGAAGCACGGCGTGCCCGTGCTGGGCGGGGTTGTCGCGACGACCCCCGAGGAGGCTCGCGAAGGCGCCGAGAAGCTGGGCGGCGGTACTGTCGTCGTGAAGGCCCAGGTCAAGACCGGTGGGCGCGGCAAGGCGGGCGGCGTGAAGCTGGCCCACTCGCCGCAGGAGGCTGCCGAGAAGGCCTCCGAGATCCTCGGCATGGACATCAAGGGCCACACCGTGCACCGCGTGATGATCGCCCAGGGCGCCAAGATCGCCGAGGAGTTCTACTTCTCCGTGCTCCTGGACCGGTCCAACCGCAACTACCTCGCCATGTGCTCCGTCGAGGGTGGCATGGAGATCGAGCAGCTCGCCGTCGAGCGCCCCGAGGCGCTGGCCCGCATCGCCGTCGACCCGGCCGTCGGCATCGACGAGGCCAAGGCCGCCGAGATCGTGGACGCCGCCGGCTTCGCCGAGGACGTCAAGGCGAAGGTCGCGGCCGTCATCCAGCAGCTCTGGACGGTGTTCAAGGCCGAGGACGCCACGCTGGTCGAGGTGAACCCGCTGGTCCGCACCGAGGACGGCGACATCGTGGCCCTCGACGGCAAGGTCACGCTCGACGAGAACGCCGGCTTCCGCCACGCGGACCACGCCGAGCTCGAGGACTCCGCCGCGGCCGACCCGCTGGAGGCCAAGGCGAAGGAGAACGACCTCAACTACGTCAAGCTCGACGGCGAGGTCGGCATCATCGGCAACGGCGCGGGCCTGGTCATGTCGACCCTCGACGTCGTCGCCTACGCGGGCGAGAAGCACGGCGGCGTCAAGCCCGCCAACTTCCTCGACATCGGCGGCGGTGCCAACGCGCAGGTCATGGCGAACGGTCTCGACGTCATCCTGAACGACGAGCAGGTCAAGTCGGTGTTCGTGAACGTCTTCGGCGGCATCACCGCGTGCGACGAGGTCGCGAACGGCATCGTCGGCGCGCTCGACATCCTCGGCGACGAGGCCTCCAAGCCGCTGGTCGTCCGCCTCGACGGCAACAACGTCGAGCTGGGCCGCCAGATCCTGAACGAGCGCAACCACCCGCTCGTCACCCTCGCCGACACCATGGACGGTGGCGCCGACCTCGCCGCCGCCAAGGCTGCCGCCGCCTGATCGCCCGCTGAAGACTTCGAAAGCAGAGACTCCACAACAATGTCGATCTACCTGAACAAGGACTCGAAGATCATCGTCCAGGGCATCACGGGCGGCATGGGTGCCAAGCACACCGCCCTGATGCTGGACTCCGGCGCGCAGATCGTCGGCGGCGTCAACGCCCGCAAGGCCGGCACCACGGTCACGCACAAGGACCAGGCGGGCGAGGACGTGACCCTGCCGGTGTACGGCACGGTCAAGGAGGCCATGGCCGAGACCGGTGCGGACGTCTCCGTCGTCTTCGTGCCCCCTGCCTTCACGAAGGACGCGTGCATCGAGGCCATCGACGCGGGCATCGGCCTGCTCGTGGTCATCACCGAGGGCGTGCCGGTCCAGGACACGGCCGAGGTGTGGTCGTACCTCGACGGCAAGCAGACCCGCATGATCGGCCCGAACTGCCCCGGCATCATCACCCCGGGCGAGTCGCTGGCCGGCATCACGCCGCACACCATCACGGGCAAGGGCCCGATCGGCCTCGTGTCCAAGTCGGGCACGCTGACCTACCAGATGATGTACGAGCTCAAGGCCTTCGGGTTCTCGACGGCCATCGGCATCGGCGGTGACCCGATCGTCGGCACCACGCACATCGACGCGCTCGAGGCCTTCGAGAACGACCCGGAGACCAAGGCGATCGTGATGATCGGCGAGATCGGCGGCGACGCCGAGGAGCGTGCCGCCGCGTACATCAAGGAGCACGTCACCAAGCCGGTCGTCGGCTACGTCGCGGGCTTCACCGCCCCCGAGGGCAAGACGATGGGCCACGCGGGCGCGATCGTGTCCGGCTCGTCCGGCACCGCGGCCGCCAAGAAGGAGGCCCTCGAGGCCGTCGGCGTCAAGGTCGGCAAGACGCCGTCCGAGACCGCTGCGCTCATGCGCGAGATCCTGCAGTCGCTCTGATCTCGCTCTGACAACGAGGCCCCTCGCCCCGGCCGCGCCGGGGGGAGGGGCCTCGTCGCGCGGCGAACCGGGCTTTTACCCCAGACCGTCCCGCCAGATCCATACCCGACCGTGATATCCGGTCAGGTTCACCCGGGGCGCGCCGAGCCAGGTCCCCCGTGTGACACGCGGCAGCGGGTGAAGATGAGGGCGTGAGTGCGCCACCCCGACCGACCACCGCCCCTCGCGCCCCGGGCGCCCGGACGAGCCGTCCGGCGAGCAGGCCGGCCGCCCGGCGGAGCCGGCTGGTCGACGAGCCCGCCCCGCCGGCCGGGCCGTCGCCCCTCGCCCAGCTCGTCACCGGCGTCCTCGCGTCGGCGCAGGCGCTCGTGCTGTCCCTCGCCGTCGTGGTGCTGCCGGCCGTCGTCGCCTACCTCGTCGGGACGGCGGCCCAGGCCGCCCCCGCCGACGGCGCCGCGGACGCCGTGCAGGTCCGCTCCGCCGTCGAGATCGCCGCGGGCCTGTGGCTCCTCGGGCACGGCGTGCCGCTCACCGCCGACGACGTCACCGTCTCCCTCGCCCCGCTCGGCATCGCGGTGCTCGCGCTGTTCACCGTCTACGCGTCGGCCAAGCGGTTCGCGGTGACGACCTTGCGCTGCTGGGCCGCAGGCACGCTCGCGTACGCGGCGGGCACGACGGGCGTCGCTCTCCTCGCCGGCAGCGCGCCCGGCTGGTCGCTCGCCCTCGCGGCCGTCGGCGGGCTGGTCCTGGGCGGGCTCGGCACCGGCCTGGGGCTCCTCGCCCGCCCCGGTGCGCCGGGACCCGGCACCCTGGGCGAGCGCGCGGAGGCCTTCGCCCTGCGCCGCACGGGCCGGGACCTCGTCCCCGCGACGCTCCGGCTCGGCCTGCGTGCCGGGACGCTGGCGACGGCGCTGCTCGTGGGCGCGTCGGCCCTGCTCGTCGTGGCGTGGGCGGTGGCGGGCCGGGCGACGTCGTCCGACATCATCACCGCCCTCGAACCCGGCTGGACCGGCGGCATCGTGTTCGCCGTGGCGCAGCTCGCGCTGCTGCCCAACCTGGTGCTCTGGGCGGCCTCCTGGCTCGCCGGGGCGGGCTTCGCGGTCGGCGAGGGCACGAGCTTCACGCCGTTCGGCACGATCTCCGGACCCCTCCCGGCGATCCCGATCCTCGGCGCGCTGCCGGGCGAGGACTGGGCCAACGCGGTCAGCGCGTGGGCGCCGGTGCTCGTGGTCGCGTGCGGTGTCGCGGCCGGGCTGTTCGCGTGGCGGCGCCTCGAGCCGGAGCTGGTGCGCTGGCCCGACGTCGCCTGGGTGCTCGCCGGCGTGCTCCTCACGCCCGGCGTGCTCATGCTGGCCGGGCAGTGGGTCGCCGCGGGTGCGGGCGGGCCGGGGCGGTTGTCGGAGGTCGGCGCGAACCCGCTGGCGTCCGCGGGGCTCATCGCCGGGGAGGTGGTCGCAGGGGCCGTCGCGGTGCTGGTCGGCGCCAAGGTGGACGCCTCGGGTGTGCTCGAGCGCGTGCGGGACCGCGCGGAGGACGCGCGGCACACCGTCGGCGTCGGGGGCCTGTTCGGCGCCGCTGACGGCGGGGAGCCGGACGGGGCCGCCGACGGTGCAGGGCCGGGCGGGCGCGCCGCGGGACCGGGCGGGGGCGGGGGCGATGCGGAGGGCGCGGCGTCGGACCGGACGCCGGGCGCCGACGAGGCTCCCGGGTTGGCCGCGCTGGACGAGGGGGGAAGCGGCTCGGCCGCCCCGGACGTCGCGGCGGGAGCCGACGAGGCGCACGCCGACTGACCCCGCCGGCCCGGCCGCCCGGCGGTCAGCTCTCCGTCGACGCCGGACCGAGCCGTCGGCGTGGAGGTCGGCCCGGTCGGCGCCGGAGACCACGGGCCCCGACGACGTAGGCTGTTCGCCGTGCAGACGCCCTCCGGTCACTCCGTCGAGTCCAGCTCCGCCAAGCGCCTCGTGGTCCTCGCCTCGGGCGGCGGCTCCAATCTCGCGGCCCTCCTCGCGGCGCACGGCGACCCGGCCTACGGCGCGCGCGTCGTCGGCGTCGTCTCGGACCGGCCCGACGCCGGAGCGCTCGACCTGGCGCGGGACGCCGGCGTCGCGTCCGCCGTCGTCGCCATGAAGGACTTCGAGGACCGCACGGCCTGGAACGCCGGTGTGCTCGAGGCGGTCTCGGTGTTCCAGCCCGACTACGTGGTCCTGGCAGGGTTCATGCGCATCCTGGCGCCCGAGGTCGTGCGGCGCTTCGAGGGCCGCATGATCAACACGCACCCCGCGCTGCTGCCGAGCTTCCCGGGCGCGCAAGGCGTCCGCGACGCTCTCGCCCACGGCGTCAAGGTCACCGGCTGCACGGTCCACCTGGTCGACGACGGCGTCGACACCGGCCCGATCCTCGCCCAGGTGGCGGTCCCCGTGCAGGACGGCGACGACGAGCCGACCCTCACCGAGCGCATCAAGGTCGCCGAGCGCGCCCTGCTGGTGGAGACGGTCGGCCGCGTCGCCCGCGAGGGCCTCTACGTCACGGGCCGCCGAGCCACGATCGGCCGCTGACCGCGGGCGTTGCTCGCCGTCCCTCCTCCTCGTCTTTGAACCCGATGTTGCTCGGCTTTGGGTGCCTTCAAAGCCGAGAAACATCGGGTTCAAAAGTGGGTCGGTGTGCGGTGCTCGACGCGTGCTGGAGGCGGTTGTCCACAGGGCGGTGCTCTTGATGGGTGATGGTGGCTGATGGGCGCCACACTAGGGCGGTGCGTCCCCTCAAGCCTCTGCCGGTCACGGTGGACATCATCGCTTCCCGGCAGGAGCGGCTCGTCTCCGGCAGGCAATTGGACGAGGCCGGCGTCGACGCGGACTGGCGGTACCGCCTGGTTCGGCAGGGCCGCCTGATCCGAGTGACCCGAGGGGTGTTCGACACGGATGTCGTGCCTGCGTCGCAGCGGTCGGGCCAGGTTCGCTGGACCACCTGCGCCGGCGCCCGGCGTGGGTCGGTCTGCTCGCCGGCGGTCCGGGGTCGACCGCCGTCGGCCTGTGCGCGCTGGCTCTGTACCGGGTGCAGGGACTGCCGCGGACGATCCGCCCCGAGGTCGTGCCGCCGGATGGGCGGTGGCGACGGGATCGCGACGGCGTCACGTTCCGCACGGTCAGCACAACGGCCGCGACGCGGTTCGCGGGGGACTGGCAGATCGCGAGTGTCATCGATGCGCTGTCGCTCGGCATCGGGCAGATGTGTCGGGAGGACGCCGTCGCGGTGATGGACGATCTGCTGCGGACGCGGGCCGCGACCCCCGTGGAGCTCGCCCAGGCGCACGACCTCGCGCGCGGCCACCGCGGTATCCAGGCTGCGCACCCGTGGTGGCAGCTTGCCGACGGGCGGGCCGAGTCGCCGCTCGAGTCCCGGGCACGGCTCGCGTGCCTGGACGCCGGCATCGGGCCGGACGCTCTCCAGCTCGACATCCTCGGGTCTGGTGGTGCGCACCTGGGCCGGATCGACCTGGCGTGGTTGCTACCGGACGGCACCTGGCTGCTCGTCGAGATCGACGGCGCGGCGGTGCACGGTGCACCGGACGCCGTCTACCGCGACAGGGCGCGGCAGAACGGCCTCGTCACGGCGGGCGGGTCGCGCCTGCTGAGATTCACCGCCCGCGATGTCCGGACGTCGATGGCCGGGGAGATCGCCGCCCTGTTGCGCGCCGCGGGGTGGCGGCCCGGCCGCTACCCGGACGACGGCAAACCGGTACGCCTCGGTGTGCCGACTATCGCGCCCGGTCGACTTTGAACCCGACGTTTCTCGGCTTTCGAGGCCCTCAAAGCCGAGAAACGTCGGGTTCGAAGTGGGGTGGGGATCATCCACGGCCGGACGGTCGGCTGGGCCACGTCGTTGCTCGGCCTGGCGGGCCGCGCCTCAGGATGGCGCGACCGCCCGCCGGACGGCGTCGCGCAGGAGCGCCCGCCGTCGGTCGTGGTCCGCCGCGTCCTCGCCGGGGTGCGCCGCGTACACGGTGCTCACGGGCGACCAGGCCATGGACATCGAGATCACCAGGGTCATGACGTCGAAGGGGTCGCCCTCGCGCACGACGCCGGCCTCCTGGGCGGCGGCGATGGCGGCCAGCTTCTCGGCGTCCTGCCGGTCGGACTCGTCGACGAGGTAGCCCTGCGGGCGGCGCTCGAGCCGGGTCCAGGTCGCCAGCCGCACGATGTCGGGGTGCGCGAGGTACTCGTCGTAGAGGCGCACCGCCCAGCCGGGCAGGTCGTACGCGTCGATCGTGGCGAGGTCGATGATCTGCCGGAACGACTCGGCGAGCACGGCGTCGAAGAGGGCGTCCTTGGTGCCGAAGTAGCCGTAGAGCTGCGCCTTGTTGGTGCGGGCGGCGCTCGTGATCCGCTCGATCCGGGCGCCGGCGAACCCGAACTGGGCGAACTCGGCGTACGCGGCCTCGAGGATGCGGTGCCACGTCGCCGCGCCGCGAGCGGTCGGGGGCTTCCTGTCGGGCACGTGGCGAGGATACCCGCCGACCCGCTTGCCGGGCGGGGCCGGGCTGCCGTAGTGTCCAAACAGACAGAACAGTCTGTTTGTTTGAGGGAGTCAGTCTTGCGCACCACCAGCGCCTACGGCGCACAGGGTTCCGAGGAGGAGCTCACGCTCCGCACCGTCGAGCGCCGGGACCTGCGCCCGGACGACGTCGCGGTCCGCGTCACGTACTGCGGCGTCTGCTACACCGACGTGTCCTCCCTGCACGCCCACGAGGGTGACGGGCTGCTCGTCCCGGGCCACGAGTTCGTCGGCGAGGTCGTCGGCGTCGGCGACGCCGTGACCCGGTTCGTCGTCGGCGACCAGGTCGCCGTCGGGAACATCGTCGACTCGTGCGGCACGTGCGCCATGTGCCGCGCGGGGCAGGAGAACTTCTGCGAGGAGTTCCCGACGCTGACCTACGGCGGCCGTGACCGGCACGACGGGTCGACGACCCTCGGCGGGTACTCGGGCGAGTACGTGGCGCGCGAGGACTTCGTCTACCACCGGCCCACGAACCTCGACCCGGCGGCCGTGGCCCCGCTGCTCTGCGCCGGGGTCACCGTCTGGGAGCCGCTGCGCCGGTGGGCTGCCGGGCCGGGCATGACCGTCGGCGTGGCCGGGCTCGGGGGGCTCGGGCACCTCGCGGTGCGGCTCGCCGCCGCGCTGGGCGCACGCGTCGTCGTGCTCACCCGCACGCCCGGAAAGGCGGACGACGCCCGCGCCCTCGGGGCCGACGACGTCGTGGTCACCACCGACGACGCCGACCTCGCCCGCGCCGCCGGCACGATCGACCTGCTCCTCGACACCATCTCGGCGCGGCACGACCTCGGGCAGCTGCTGCGGCTCGTCGCCCTGGACGGCACCCTCGTGTCGCTCGGCTGGCTCGGGCCCGTCGAGCTCGAGACCCTCGACCTGCTCATCGGCCGCAAGAGCCTCGCCTCGGCAGGCAGCGGTGGGCGCCCGCGCACGCAGGAGCTCCTCGACTTCTGCGGCGAGCGCGGCATCACCGCCGACGTCGAGGTGCTGCCCTCGGCGCAGGTGTCGACGGCGCTGCGCCGGCTCGCCGCGAACGACGTGCGCTACCGGTTCGTGCTCGACCTCTCCGACCTGCCGGCCGCGTGACGCCGGGGGCCGTCGGGCGGACGGCCCGGCGGCCCCGACCCGTCGCCCGCTAGACTGCCCCCGGCCGTGACTGGCGAGGGTGGTGCACCACCGGGGAGCGGCCGAGCGACCCGTGATGCGCGCCGCCCGCCTGGGTGCCAGGGTTTTCCGCGAAGCTACCTCCGAGGAGAACCGCCATGTCCGGCGCCCCGTCCACCCCTGACGTCCAGCTCACCGACGACTCGCAGCGCCCCGTGCGGCGCGCGCTGCTCAGCGTCTACGACAAGACCGGCCTGGTCGAGCTCGCCACCGCGCTGCACGAGGCCGGTGTCGAGCTCGTCTCCACCGGCTCCACCGCGTCGCGGATCGCCGACGCGGGCATCCCCGTCACCCCCGTCGACGAGCTCACGGGCTTCCCCGAGTGCCTGGAGGGCCGCGTCAAGACGCTGCACCCTCGCGTGCACGCCGGCATCCTCGCGGACACCCGCAAGCAGGACCACCTCGACCAGCTCGCGCAGCTCGACATCGCGCCGTTCGAGCTCGTCGTCGTCAACCTCTACCCGTTCGCCGCGACCGTCGCGTCGGGCGCCGGGCCGGACGCCGTCGTCGAGCAGATCGACATCGGCGGACCGTCCATGGTCCGCGCCGCGGCGAAGAACCACCCGTCGGTCGCCGTCGTCGTCGACCCCGCGCGGTACGACGACGTCGTGACCGCCGTCCGCGCCGGGGGCTTCACGTACGCCCAGCGCAAGGCGCTCGCGGCCGCCGCGTTCGTGCACACCGCGACGTACGACGTCGCGGTGGCGTCCTGGATGGGCTCCGTCGTGTCGCCGACCGACGTCGTGGACGGCGCCGACGGGCCCGTCTCGACCGGGTTCCCCGCCTGGATGGGCGGCACCTGGGAGCGCGCCGACGTGCTGCGCTACGGCGAGAACCCGCACCAGCGCGCCGCCCTGTACACGCGCGGCGACGGCGCCTCCGGGCTCGCGCAGGCCGAGCAGCTCCACGGCAAGGCGATGAGCTACAACAACTACGTCGACGCCGACGCCGCGTGGCGCGCCGCCTGGGACCACGAGGAGCCCGCGGTCGCGATCATCAAGCACGCCAACCCGTGCGGCATCGCCGTCGGCGAGGACGTCGCCGCCGCGCACGCCAAGGCGCACGCGACGGACCCGGTGAGCGCCTACGGCGGTGTCATCGCGGCCAACCGCACGGTGACCGCCGCGGCGGCACGGCAGATCGCGCCGGTGTTCACCGAGGTCGTCGTCGCCCCGGCCTTCGAGCCCGAGGCGCTCGAGATCCTCCGGGCCAAGAAGAACCTGCGCCTGCTCGTGGTGCCGCAGGCGCCGTCGGCCCCGGTGGAGACCCGGCCGATCTCCGGTGGCCTGCTCGTGCAGGCGACCGACCGCTTCCAGGCCGACGGCGACGACCCGGCGAGCTGGACGCTGGCCACCGGCGAGGCCGCGTCGCCCGAGGTGCTCGCCGACCTCGCGTTCGCGTGGAAGGCCGTGCGGGCCGCGAAGTCGAACGCGATCCTGCTGGCCAAGGACGGCGCGGCCGTCGGCATCGGCATGGGCCAGGTCAATCGCGTGGACTCGTGCCGGCTGTCGGTCGAGCGCGCCAACACGCTCGCCGAGGGCGAGTCGGGCCCGGTCGAGCGCGCGCGGGGCGCCGTGGCGGCGTCGGACGCGTTCTTCCCGTTCGCCGACGGTCTGCAGGTGCTGCTCGACGCCGGCGTGACCGCCGTCGTGCAGCCGGGCGGGTCGATCCGCGACGAGGAGGTCGTCAAGGCGGCCGAGGCCGCGGGCATCACGATGTACCTCACGGGCACGCGGCACTTCGCGCACTGAGACTTCGCGCACCGAGGCGGCTCGGGCTCCGAGGCAGCCCCGGCGGCCAGGTTCAGACCACCGCGTCCTTGAACTTGGCCGCCGGGTCGAGCGCCCGCTCCAGGTCGACCTGGAGCGGCACCGCCCGGTTCATCAGCTTGCGCACCTGGCCCACCTCGCGCGGCGAGTCGACGAGCAGGACGGCGCGCACGGTCGCCACCCGGTGGCCGTCCGCCGTCTGCCGCGGGTGCCGGTCGAGGGCCTGCTCGAGGTAGAGCACGGCCCAGCCGCCCGCCGACGCCGGGTCGCCGCGCAGCACCACCTCGTCGAACGGGGACGGCACGCCGAACAGCGCCAGGTCGTGCCCGAGCTGCTGCGAGAAGACGTACGGCGCGTGCGTGGCCACGGGCGCGAGCCCCAGGCGGGCGCGCACGTGCTCGGGCTCGGCCGCGCGCTCGTCGAGGCCCAGCAGGGCACGGACCGTGGGCTCGGGGTCGTGCAGCGCCGCGGACCAGTGGCCGCCCGGGACCGGCCCGAACACCGGGTGCTCGCGCGTCGCGACGTCGCCGACCGCCCACACCCGGCGCAGGGCGTCGAGGTGCAGGTGGCCCGCCGGGTCGGTCGGGGCGTGCAGGCCCATGAACCGCCCGGCGCGGTTGACCCGCAGGCCGCCGTTGGACTCGAGCGGCAGCGAGCCCGCCAGCCAGCCCGACGCCGGCCGCGCGCCCACCGCCGCGAGCACGAGGTCGCCGTCGAGCGTGCGCCCGTCGGCCAGCACGGTGCGGGCGCCGTCGGGTGCCGGGAGCACCTGGTCGACGGCGGTGTCCGTGAGCAGGGTGACCCCCGCCTCCGCGTACCACGGGGCCAGCAGGCCGCCGACCCGCCGGCCGAGCTGCCGCCCGAGCGGCACCGGGCCC